>NZ_JBTSRB010000015.1:0-65057 GCF_054637675.1 Metallibacterium sp. | reverse complement strand
CACGCGTCTGCATTCCGCGCTTGGCTACTTGTCACCCAACGACTATGCAAGGAGACTGAAAACCGCAGACCATGCGTCCACCACAAACCCGGCTTCTTGATCTCCGGTTTCAGGGGACAGCTTCACGTCCACGCATGGAAGACGGCACGGGTGCTTTTCGGCGGGCGACACCTGGGCACGCAGCATGATTTCCCCAGTGCTCTGGATGCACTGGTCACAAGGACGCAGGGGCTTTGGGGCCGCGCAGAAGACATCGCCACCGAACGCACACTGCTCCGGTTCTTCAGGCCATTTCTCGCCGCTGAGGACCTTGCTGCTGCGCTCCTTACGATGCGGAGTCCATCGGTTGCGCACCTGAAGTTCTCGCTGGGACTGCTGACCAGCCGGTTCGGAGCCAGCCACCCTCTCAAGGCTTGTCCGGTCTGCATTCGCGAGGACCTGGATAGGTACGGCTGGTCCTATTGGCACGGCGCCCACCAGTTTCCAGGTATCTGGATTTGCGCCGAGCACGGCGAGGCGCTGCTCCAGTCGTCGGTCAAGACCACGGGCATTGGGCGGTTTGAGTGGCATCTCCCTTCCCCGGATGCGTTGTGCCCATGGTGCGATGGGTCATCATCAGCGGAGATGGCCGGACTCGGCACTCTTACGGCGCTGATTGGCGCCGTGGTCAACGCGCCGCGGCGATCCGGCTGGATCGCTGACAGCCCGATCGGGTCGGCCGTTGGCCGGAGGCTTGCGGCGCGCGGCTGGGTCACCGCGGGCGGATCTCTCCGGATCCGTGCAGCCGCGGAGAACTACCTCGACTACTGCATCCCGCTGCGAAGTGCTCCGGATTTGCCGGAGCTTCCGGCTGCGCGCGAGGATGCCGAGCGCCAAGTGGGGCGGCTTTTGCGGTCGATTCACGACGGAACGCATCCGCTCCGAATCCTGGTGGCGATTGGCTGGTTGTTCGGAGACCTCGAGAATTTCGTGGCGGCACTGGCAACTGAAGGCGAGCCCGTCGACACGCCCGCCACCGACCCCGACCCGGAGGGCAATGCGCACGCATCCGGTGACGGTCGGCGTGAACGGCTGATCCAGCTACTGGTAGCGGGCCATTCGGCGCGTTCTTCAGCAAAGATGATCGGTGTCGATGTGAACACGGCAATCCATTGGGCAGTCGCGGCAGGCATCGCCATCCAGCGACGACCCAAGGTCCTTATTCCCTCGCTGATCTGGGAACTGTCCGCAGACTTGCGCCAGGGCCTGACGAAGGGTGAGGTGGCCGAGAAGCGCGATGTTCCGATGCACATCGTGACCCGTCTGCTTCATACGCAGGTGGGCCTGCACGCGGCGTGGAAGCGCGCCCTCGCGGCCCGCAAGCAGACCGACATGCGGCGTCGCTGGGAGGCAGTGAACCGGGCAAACCCAGGCATTGGCGTGAAGCTGTCGAGAGCAATGGAGCCTGCGGCTTATGCCTGGCTGTACCGGCATGACCGGACCTGGCTACGGGAACACAGTCCCATGATCGCGCCCGAGGGGCCCAGGTCGCGCCGGCATGGTGTCGATTGGGATGCACGCGACGAGCATCTGAAGGACGCCGTCGAGCGCGCGGCGCTGGAATTTGTCATGGCGGCCGGAGCCAAGAAGCTTCGTCTGGGCGCACTGTGCCAGGCGGTGCCATCGCTCAAGGCCAAGCTCTCAGCGCTGCACAAGCTTCCGCGGACGCGCCGCGCGCTCGAACAGGCGCTTCAAAGGCGGTGCCCTCTCGACGTGGGTCCGCGCCTGCTGCCCTAACGGAGCCACGTGTTTCTCTAGTTGCATGCAGATATGCATTTTTATATGCTTTACGCATGCAAGATCCAGAACTCCAAGCCCGGTTGCTGCGTGTCGCTGAGACATGCAGGCGCCACAACATCGGCCAGATGCAGATCGCGGCTGCGGTCGGGGCGAGCCAATCGCAGGTGAGCCGGATCATCGGCGGCCGTGGGCAGCGTCTGACCCGGCTCACAGAGGAGGTCTGTCTGTACGTCGAGAGGCTCGCCTCGGGCGGCGTGACGGTCGATGCGGTTCGCCAGAACGACCAGCTCATCGAGTCGCTGCGTGAAACCTGGGATGGCTCGTCGGCGCACGCACATGCACTCTCGGCCGTGATTCGCTCACTTGCGGCGCTTGGGGCAGTGCGTGGGCAGAGTCCAGCGAGTTCGGAGGATCATTCGTGAACCTCATACGCCCGGTCCTGCTGCCTGACGAGCATGCCCTGGGCTTTGAAGGTCGATTGAACCGGCTCAACGGCATCATCAATCCCCGACGCACGTGGGGAATCATGCAGGCCTGGGCAGCGATCGTGGGACTTGAGAAGGCGAGTCAGTCGCGTGCCGAGCTCCTTGCGAACGTTGCAGGCATGGAGCTCGGCGAATTCCTGTGCAGCCATACGACGTTCACCTATCGGTGCGCGTTCGTCAGCGAGCGGGACCAGCTTGCCCAGGCGGACGGCGCGAGACCGACGCCACGGATCTTGCGCCTCAACGCACTCGCGACGTTACGTAATGAGCTCTACCTGTGTCCGGAGTGCGTGGCCGCCGATAGTGCTGGGCATGGAATGTCGTACTGGCGCCGTACGCACCAGCTGCCGGGCGTGTTCTGGTGCGCCCAACATGGCTGTGCGCTGCACTTTGTGGACATGACGCGGGCCATGACGGACTCGCCGGAAGCACTGCTCGATCAGTCCACTCCCGTCGACGGGGACTGGGTAGACCATCTGCGCGGAAGCGCGTCGGTCTCCCGATTTCGGGACCTTGGCAATTACCTTTCCCAGCGAAAAGCCCCTCTCGACGAGCGGGATGTCTCGCTACTGGTCAGCCGATTGGCAAGATCTCGCGGAATCGACACCCGCAAGCGCGCGTGCCCGACGCCACGCATTGCTGGATTGCTCGCGGGGGCGTTTGATGCGGGGTGGTTAGCCACAACGATCCCAGCTGTCGTCGCCCAGCGCCGCAAGGCCATCAGCGCCGATCGTGCCCTATTGGGCAAGCGAGCCCATGTGTCTACACAGGTGTACGTTGCTGCCCTTGCGGCAATGGTTGATTCCGCAGAAGGGGCAATAGCCCTGTTGGATGAGGCCCGGGAGGAATCAGCACGAGTGCCCGAGTGCTCAAGGAATCAGCGGAGTCCCCGATACGAGGATGTGCGCGATGCCTACGTTGCCGCACGTGGCAATGTTGTCGTGGCAGGTGAATCCATTGGGTTGTCAAAGAAGCAGGCCCTCAATCATTTCCGTGTGATCGGGCTGCCTGGTCTCGCCTGCTATTCCAGGGCGGGCGCCAAGGTTGCGTTGAGACTATTCCTCCTGGAAGGCCGATCACTCGAAGAATCAGCGAGAAGCGCGGGAATCACCTTGTCGGATCTGGAAGCAATATTGCGGACGTCGGCGGCGCCGATCAGGGAGGCGCTGGCGAAGGCCGGCGGTAGTTCGCCACGCCGCAGGGAAGTTCGGAAGCCACGTGTGTGCGCCGACACCGATTTAAGCTATGCGCAGGGTTTGCGGTGAGCCGGTTGGAACGCGCAGAAATTCAAGCCTGGCCCCATGCGCAGCTCGTTTGCGATGGCTCAGTCACCGATCGGCATGTGGCTCAAATCGGCGTCGGCGCCAACAGGCTTACGGCAGCTTCCGCCAGCAAGAACGAAAGCGGGCAGTCGGAACGGAATCGGGATGAGGGCAAAGGCGGGGCCGTCCGCCTCGGCCGTTGACAGGACCGGCCACACACACTGGTGGCGGGGCGACCTGGGTGGCACTGTGCGACCCCAAGCAGACATCGGAATCGACCCATGCGTTGCTCAGGTACGCAACGCTTCGACTACGAGCGCGAACGCGGGTGAGTGCTGACGCCGACTCGGTCAATAGAGGTGGTAGCCCGGGAATGGTGGGCACCAGTCCTGCAGTACACGCACGAGGCGCATGCTTCGCGTATGAGAGCAAAGCCGACGCGTACTTAGCGCGACAACGCGCTCGGCCGAGCCAGATGACCCTGGATCACCAGCACGCAGATCGACACGGCGCCTTGGGCCTGGGTGCGGATGTCCAGCAGCGCCTCGGGCGGCACCGGCGCCGTCTTCTTATCGCTGCTGTCGAGCACGCACAAGATCGCCGTGCGCTTGGATTTGGCGACGGCATAGCTGGCGGTTTGGGCGAGGAACGATTCGCACTGGTCGACCGAGCTGATCAGCGTGTCGACGGCCTTGAGCTCGATTGGCATTCCGCGCAATGACAGATCGGTGATGCCCCCGGCGGCATGGGCGTGCTCGTCCAGTTCCGCGCCGATCAACGGATGGCGACGCAACTCTGCGCGCACATACCGTTGAAACGCCGCTTCATCCCACCTTCCCTTGAACTCGGCGTCCTGAACCGCGCGGCCGGCCAGATTGCAGAGCATGGCGAGCACGAGCAGCGCATCGGCGGTTTCCGCTTGCGGCACGCCCGGGCGGCGACGTAGCGCTTCCCGAAGTGCGAACAGCGTTTTGTCCAGCCCCGGATAACCGCAGATTTGCAGCTTTGTGGCGTCGGCACCGTCCACGATCAGCGTGCGGTGGCCTACGACGGCCACCGGTTGATCCCCGCGTTCAGGGATGAACTCGGCGGTGTATTTGAACTCGAAGGCGCGCGCGTGCATGCCTTGGGGTAGCAACAAGGCGGCGCGACCACTCTGCCGCATCGTGTACGGCGCTTCGCCGTCGGGCTTTTCGAACTGGAAGCTGGGGAAGTCGTAGGTCGATTTCGGCTCCACGGAGATCGGCGTCAGCCGCAGCTCTCGCTTGTCTTGCGGCCAGCGCGACACGCGCACTTCGATCTCCAGATCGTGAACTTCACGAGCCGCCAGCTGGTGCACTTCCGCGGCTGGTTGGCCATCGAACTGGAACTTTAAGAACGCCACGGTCAGATCGACCAGCGGTTCTTCTTTCGGGTCCGCCAGGTCCGCCTTGACGGCCCAGTCCGGTTTTACCGGCTGCGCGAAGATGCCGATTGGCAGCGGCACGGCGGAGAGCGCCCGGGCAATGTCGGCGACTTGATCGGTCGATTCCAGGGTTGCCAGGCCTTCCGCGGCGGCGCGCAGATCCGCCGCGGCATCGCTGTGGCCATAGTCATCCAACCATAGGCGGTGACGCTCGCGGGCGCTGCGCAGATACCGGTCAGCATCCTGCTCGGCGTCAAGGACGGCCCGGCGCCAATGCGCCAGCATGTCGACGACGCGCACGATGCCGCCGAAGGCGTTGTATGCCGTTGCGGCCGCCGCGCTCGACAAGGCCACCGATACCGAATCCAGGGCCACAGCCAGCACCTTCAGATCGTGGGGCGGCCACTGACCTTGGGCGATCGCCGCCAAGGCTTCTACGGCCTGCAGGCGCGGCTGCAAGGACTCAGAAGAGAGGGAATTTTTCATAGTTCTTTAACAGTTGCGCCAGCTCGCCGTCGGTCTGCATCCAGGCCTGACCCAGGGCCAAGGCCTCTTCCAGTTGGCCCTCGCTGATCAAGTATTCGAAGCGAACGCGGCGCTCGAGCTGCTGCGCCTGCAGCCGGCGCGCGCGCTCCCGCACGGTGTCGGGGAAGGCGGCCACGTGCAATGCGGCCACCTGCGTTGCGCCCAGCCAGGCGCGATCACGCGAGAGCAGCTCCACGAACGTGCCGCACAGCTGGGGGTTGGTCGGGTCGGTCGCCACCGCCTCCAGGATCGCCGGGACCTTGGGCGCGCACGCGCCCAAGGGAAGATCCGCCGCCAGCTCCAACGCATGCTCGAGTTCGTAGTCTTCCCGGCAATGACCGACCCAGCCCAAGACCAACGCCGCCCATCCGTCGAGGTGCTGAATCTGCCTGAGGAAGTAATGGTGTCCGCTACGCAAGAGCACCGACGGTTCCAGTTCTGCCACCAGGGCCAGCAGCACCTGGCCCTGAGCCTCGGGCATAGGGCCTTCGCCTCGGTACGTCGTCACCTTCGCCTCGATGCACTCGAGCAGGAACTCGGGATCCTTGCCTCGTCGATAGGCGACGATGAGGTTATCCAGTGCGGCGGCCACCAAGCGGTGGAAGTGGGCCGGAAGCCGAAGTCGCCCCAGCGCCTGCACCGCTGCCTTGTGCACGACGACGTAGGGATCGAAGAGCATCAGGACCAGGCTGTCGGCGACCAGGTCCGGCAGATCGGCGAATCGCTGGCTGCCGATGTCCTTGAGTGCGTTGGCGGCCGCGGCGCGGCCGGCGACCGAGGCACCGACCATCGCGCCGTACAGGTAAGGCAGCATGGCCTTAAGGCCGACGCTGGTCGCAAGCAGCGGCGCGATCTCCCGCACGATCGCCGCCTCGAACGAATCGCCGAGCAGGCCGCGCTGGCTGAGAAACGCCTCGAAGCGGGCCAGTCCCTCGGTATCGGCGAGCGCGCCGTGGATGGCCAGCTCGAGCAACGCCGCACGCAGATCCCAAAGGCTCGAGCGGCGGTTGGCTTTCTCCATTTCCGCCAGCGGATGGAGAGGCGTCAGGACGCTGGGCTCTGGCTCTGGCGCCTGCAATTTGGAATCGAGAACCGCGGCCGTGCCCAGCAGCACGTCCATCGCAGCCTTCGCGGCCGCTGCGAGCGCAGCACTCTGACGTCGACACGCGCCCAGGACCTGCTGGGTGACCGCGCTGTTGCCCGAGGTCGCCGCCAGCGCCGCCAGCCGTCGAATCGCCACGACGAACGCATGGGTGTGGGCCGGCTCCACAACGAGCGTGGTGTCACGATCGCGATGCGCGTGGCGCAGCACGTGTTCGTAGACCCCCGCTACGCGGCCTTCGCCGTCGTCCGAGGCACTCTCGAACTGGCGCATCAGTTCTTCATCGGCCAGGTCGGGGGCAGCCAGGAAAGCACCGGCCAACGCCACCTGAAGGTCATGGGCGATCTGGCGCAGCTCGGACTCGCGCTCGATCTCGACTAGGACATCCAGCCGGGACAGGTGCGCCGCCAGCGGACGCAGGAAGGGGCGGACCCATCGCTCGTTTCGAGTGATCAGCAGGCCCATGGCCCGGGTGGTCACGCCCACCCGGAGTTGATCGCGGCGGGTGAGCAAGGCGAGCAGGCCTCGCTCGACGGGCTCGGGAAAACGATCCGCCAGTTGGATCAGCGGATTCGGATTGCCGTCGTCGTGGTGCGGGTGGCCAAACTCCGAGCGGGGTGGCGTCGCGACGCACGCCAGGCCGATGACCGCCTCGGGGACGTCGGCGGCATCGATGTGTTCCAGTCGCTTCGTCACCGTCGCTGCGGCGAGGTCGAGCGCATACCCCTGTCGCAGGCATTTCATGGCGCAGCGGACCAGTCGAGGCTGGTCCGGCGTGTCGGCCAGAAGGGTCAGCCCGGCCGCTTCCAACCAGTGGTCGTCACCTTCCAGGACCGAGAACAGGTATTCGGTTAGCGCTGGCACGAGCATTTCCGGCGCCAGGCGGGCGCTCTCGATTACGCGGATCGCCGCCTGATCGTTGCGATCGGCATCGAGCCGATCCAGATCGTCCATGAAGGTCTTGGCCAGGACCGGCAAAATCGTCCGCAATTCGGCGCGGACGGCCGCGCGAGCCTGTAGGGCCGCCCCCTTGGCGCGTTGCGCTTCCTGCGCACGCGTCTGTGCGTCCTGGCGATCGGCGTCGCGTTGAGCCACCAGCATGGCGAGGTTGGGCAACGCGACCGGCACGCGATGCGGGCAGCTCACGCAATGGGCGTCATGGAAGCGCACCGCGGATTCTTCCAGCAGCCAGGTCGCCATTCCCGAGGCCGGGGCGAAATCGCACACCATGGCGTGGTGTCCGATGGGCAGGCCGGTTTGCATCTCGATCAGGCCCGTGCCGCCGAACTTCTGCACGCGGGCATGACGGCACCAGTTGTGGATCAGGCGTTTGGCGTCCTGGTTGCGCTCGCCGCTCCAGATCGCGCGCTCGATATCCGGATCCCGACTCACCCAATCGCTCCTGTCACGATTGCCTGTCTCCCCGGCAGAGTGTACCCGTTGCCTGCACGGGGCTTGGCCAGGCCCTCTTGGCCCGGGTGGTTTTCCAGGCAGGAGCGGCCAATGCGCTGGCGGTACCCGCGGCCTCGGTCTTGGCTTACCTATCGCCCAGGACTGCGTCCCGTGTTCGCCGCGCAAGCGTGGAGCAGGACCTTAAACGGTGTCATTTCCCGACAACTGCACCTGAAACGGCGGCGTTTCCACACAGTTCGGTAAAATAACGAAATGCACCGTCGCCGGCGAACATAAACGATTTCAGTCACCTAGCCGTTAATGTCGGGAGGTGCCAAAGGTTTAGGGTGCGGCGACAAAGTCCTAGGCGGCGCGTTGCGGCAGGTGTCCGCTAAGGGGGGCCTGCGGCCGGTCGAGCTGTTCTTGCAGACGCTCTCGAGTCGTGGCGCCTTTGAGCCCGTCCGTGGATGGTTTGAGACCGTTCCAAGTGGCCTGGTTCAGACCGCTACGGGCAACAGGTTTGATCAGAATACGCACGCGCGGCCTGCTCGATAACAAGCGGGCAGAGGCTGCAGGCAAATAAGCGCCGGGGATAGCTGTGGCGAGCATGCGCAGGCTCGCTGAGCTGTACGTTCACGACTTTAGACGAAACGAAAATTGCGTCATGCCTGCAAAGCCGCACCCAGCCTAGGCCCCTGTTCACGACTTTAATGACCTGTTCACGACTATATTTGGTTAGAACAGTTTGGCTTCGAACTCGCGCGGTCTATTCCACCGTCACCGATTTGGCCAGATTGCGCGGTTGATCGACATCGGTGCCGCGCAGCACGGCGACGTGGTAAGCCAGCAGTTGCAGCGGCACGGTCAGCACGGCCGGGGCGATCATCTCGCCGCCCACGTCGAGGCGCAGCACGCGCGTGGGATCTTCGCCTTCCAGCGCCGAATTGCGGTCGGCGATCAGGTACAGCTCACCGCCGCGCGCGCGTACTTCCTGCAAGTTGGACTTGAGCTTGTCCAGCAGCGCGTTGTTGGGCGCCACCGCGATCACCGGCATGTCGCTGTCCACCAGCGCCAGCGGACCGTGCTTGAGTTCACCGGCGGGGTAGGCCTCGGCGTGGATGTAGGAGATCTCCTTGAGCTTGAGCGCGCCCTCCATGGCCACCGCCTGCTGCGTGCCGCGGCCGAGAAACAGCGCATGCTGGCGCGGCACGATGCGCGCGGCCAGCGCCTCGATGTCGGCATCGATGGCCAGCGCCTGTTCGAGCATGCGCGGCAGATGCGCCAGCTCGGCGACCAGCGCATCCAGGCGCGCTTGCGCCAGGCCGCGCGTGCGCGCCAGTTCCAGCGTCAGCAGCGCCAGCGCGGCAAGCTGCGTGGTGAAGGCCTTGGTCGAGGCCACGCCGATCTCGGGGCCGGCGCGGGTCATCAGCTTGAGGTCGGCTTCGCGCACCAGCGAGGACTCGGGCACGTTGCACAGCGCCAGCGTGCCCAGATAGCCGCGCGCGCGGGTTTCGCGCAGCGCCGACAGCGTGTCGGCGGTTTCGCCGGATTGCGAGATCGCCACGAACAACGTGCCGGGCGGCACCACCACTTCGCGGTAGCGGTATTCGCTGGCCACCTCGACGCAGACCGGGAGATGCGCCAGCGCCTCGATCCAGATGCGGGCCACCAGTCCGGCGTGGTAGCTGGTGCCGCAGGCGACGATATGCAGGCCCGCCACGCGCGCCAGCAGCGCGTCGCCGCCGGGGCCGAAGATGTTGGGCAGCGGGCCATGCGCGCCGAGGCGACCCTCCAGCGTGTCGGCCACGGCGCGCGGCTGCTCGTAGATTTCCTTGAGCATGAAATGGCGAAATTCACCCTTGTCGATGGCGTCGCTGCTGAGTTCGGTTTCATGCACGGCGCGCTGTACTGGCGCGCCATTGCGGTCGAACACGGCATAGCCGTCGCGGCGGATTTCGGCCAGATCGCCTTCCTCCAGATAAATCGCGCGGCGCGTGACCTGGATCAGCGCTTGCACGTCGGAGCCGAGAAAGTGCTCGCCGATGCCCACGCCCAGCACCAGCGGGCTGCCGAGGCGCGCGCCGATGATGCGCTCGGGATCGTGCGCGTCCATCACCGCGATGGCGTAGGCGCCTTGCAGACGCGCGATGGCGCGCAACGTGGCTTCGCGCAGGCCGAGGCCGCGCGCCAGCTCGATATCGACCAGATGCGCGATGACCTCGGTATCGGTTTCCGACTCGAACACGCGCCCCCGTGCCTGCAGTTCGCCGCGCAGTGCGGCGTGGTTTTCGATAATGCCGTTGTGTATGACGGTCACTCGACCGACCAGCAGCGGATGCGCGTTACCCTCGCTGGGCACACCGTGCGTGGCCCAGCGCGTGTGCGCGATGCCGGTGCTGCCAGAAAACGGGTCGGCCAGATAGCGCTGCTCCATCTCGCGCACCTTGCCCTTGGCGCGCACGCGGCGCAGGCCCAGCGGCGTGATCACGGCTATGCCGGCAGAGTCGTAGCCGCGGTATTCCAGCGCTTTCAGTCCGGCGATCAGGATCGGCGCAACATCACGTTGCGCCACGGCGGCGACGATGCCACACATGCGGCGTGCTCCGAGTGGGAAAATTGCAGGGCGATGACAATGATAAGACGCGTTTTGCTTCAGCGTCCGTAGTAATCGCGATACCACGCCACGAAGCGCGCGATGCCGTCCTCGATGCCGACACGTGGCTGCCAGCCGGTGGCGGCGCGCAGCGCGGAGACATCGGCCCAGGTGGCCTCGACATCGCCGGGTTGCATGGGCAGCAAGTTTTTCTCCACGCGCCGGCCCAGCGCCTGTTCCAGCAGATCGATGAAGCGCAGCAGCTCCACCGGCTGATCGCCGCCGATGTTGTAGATGCGAAACGGCGCAGCGGAGCGGCCGGGGTGCGGGTGCAGCGCGTCGTAGGCGGGATCGGGCGTGGCGGGCTGGTCGAGCACCGCCAGCACGCCGGCGATGATGTCGTCGATGTAGGTGAAATCACGCCGGTGCTGGCCGTGGTTGAACACATCCAGCGCTTCGCCGCGGCTGATGCGATCGGCGAACAGGATCGGCGACATGTCCGGCCGCCCCCACGGCCCGTACACGGTGAAAAAGCGCAGCCCGGTGGCGGGCAGGCGATACAGATGGCTATAGGCGTGCGCCATCAGTTCGTTGGATTTCTTGGTGGCGGCATACAGGCTGACCGGGTGATCGATCGCATCGGCTTCGTTGAAGGGCAGTTTGCGGTTGGCGCCGTACACCGAGCTGGATGAGGCGAACACCAGGTGCTGCACGGCGCCGTGGCGGCAGGCTTCCAGCACATGGCCGAAGCCGACCAGATTGCTCCGCACGTAAGCCTCGGGATTGCGCAGCGAGTAGCGCACGCCGGCCTGCGCAGCCAAGTGCGCCACGCGCTCGGGGTGGAATTGCGTGAACGCAGCGCGCAGCGCGGTGGCATCGGCGATGTCGAGGCGCACGTGTTGGTAACCCGGATGCGTGGCGAAGCGATCCAGCCGCGCCTGTTTCAGCGCCGGGTCGTAGTAATCGTTGTGGTTGTCGATGCCCAGCACGCGTTCGCCGCGCGCCAGTAGATGCTCGATCAGCGCGGCGCCGATGAAGCCGGCCGCGCCGGTGACCAGAATGCGCATGGAAAATCGGCCTGGGGGATGGGTGAAGTCTATCAGCCGTACCTGTCGCGCCGTTGACAGCGTGCGGGCCGCTGGCTAGCTTGCGTGCAGCTTCCACTGCATCGGGTGGCGCGCGGGCAACCGCAAGCCGAGCGTGTGACATGAGCACTACCCACTGAATCCATCCGCCATGCGTCGCGCCGACCACAAGGGCGTTCGACGCCCTTTTTTGTGGCCCTTTTGTGGGCCAGCGATTTGCCTTGGAATGCAATGCCATGATCCAGATCACCCTCCCCGACGGCAGCCAGCGCGGTTTCGAGCACGCGCCCAGCGTGCGCGATGTCGCCGCGTCCATCGGCCCCGGCCTAGCCAAGGCCGCGCTGGCTGGGCGCGTCGATGGCGCACTGGTCGATCTCAGCCGCGTCATCGAGCGCGATGCCACGCTCGAAATCATCACCGAGAAAGGCCCCGAGGCGCTGGAGATCATCCGTCACTCCACCGCGCACCTGCTGGCGCAGGCGGTGCAGCGCCTGTTTCCGGGCGCGCAGGTGACCATCGGGCCGGTGATCGACAACGGTTTCTACTATGACTTCGCCTACCAGCGGCCGTTCACGCCCGAGGATTTGCCACGCATCGAGAACGAGATGCGCAAGATCGCCGCCGAGGCCATGCCGCTGAGCCGCACGGTGAAATCGCGCGACGAGGCCGTGGCGTTTTTTCAGGGCATTGGCGAGACCTACAAGGCCGAGATCATCCGCGCCATCCCCGTGCAAGAGGAACTGTCGCTGTATTCGCAGGGCGAGTTCACCGACCTGTGCCGCGGACCGCACGTGCCGGATACCGGGCGCCTGAAGGCCTTCAAGCTGCTCAAGGTGGCCGGCGCCTACTGGCGTGGCGACAGCAACAACGCCATGTTGAGCCGCATCTACGGCACCGCGTTTCTCAACGACAAGGACCTCAAGACCTATCTGCATCAGGTCGAGGAAGCCGAGAAGCGCGACCACCGCAAGATCGGCAAGGCGCTGGACCTGTTTCACCTGCAGGAGGAAGGCCCGGGCCTGGTGTTCTGGCATCCCAAGGGCTGGTCGATCTGGCAGGTGGTCGAGCAATACATGCGCCGCGTGTACCGCGACACCGGCTACGGCGAGGTGCGCTGCCCGCAGATCCTGGATGTGTCGTTGTGGAAGAAATCCGGCCACTGGGACAATTACAAGGAGAACATGTTCTTCACCGAGTCGGAGAAGCGCACCTACGCGGTCAAGCCGATGAACTGCCCCGGCCACGTGCAGGTGTTCAACCAGGGCCTGCACAGCTACCGCGACCTGCCGATCCGCTACGGCGAGTTCGGCGCCTGCCACCGCAACGAGCCCTCGGGCGCGCTGCACGGCATCCTGCGCGTGCGCGGATTTACCCAGGATGATGGCCATATTTTCTGCACCGAGGAACAGATAGAGGCCGAGGTCGCCGCGTTCCACCGTCAGGCGCTGAAGGTCTACGCTGACTTCGGTTTCGCTGATATCCAGGTCAAGATCGCGTTGCGTCCGGACAAACGCCTGGGCGATGACAACACCTGGGACAAGGCCGAGCACGCGCTGCGCGCGGCACTGCGCGGCGCCAGCGTGGAATGGCAGGAACTGCCGGGCGAGGGCGCGTTCTATGGCCCCAAGATCGAATACCACCTCAAGGACGCCATTGGCCGCACCTGGCAGTTGGGCACCATGCAAGTGGACTTCATGATGCCCGGCCGCCTCGACGCCGAATACGTGGACGAGCACAGCCAGCGCCGCCATCCGGTGATGCTGCACCGGGCCATCGTCGGCTCGATGGAGCGCTTCATCGGCATTCTGATCGAGCACCACGCCGGCGCATTTCCGGTGTGGCTGGCGCCGCTGCAAGCCGTGGTGCTGAACATCACTGATGCGCATGCGGGCTATGCCGCCGGGGTGGCGCAATCGCTGGTGCGGCAAGGATTCCGCGTCGAAGCCGATTTGCGCAACGAAAAAGTGGGCTATAAGATTCGCGAACACACGCTGCAGCGCGTGCCCTATCTGCTGGTGGTCGGTGACCGCGAGGTGGAAACGGGCGCGGTTGCCGTGCGCGCTTTGAGCGGCGAGGATCTGGGCAGCATGGCGCTGCCCGATTTCGCCGCCCGCTTGGCAGCAGCAGCACAACCCGCTTAGGGACCTCTGAACTTGTTCAGACCTTCCTTGGGGTATCGGCACAGGATGTGCCTCGCTGCGATGCGCGCGTTGGCGCGAATCGCAGCAAAGGTGGCGCGGCTCTGCCGCGACCGTTTGCTTGCAAACCGCGGCAAGATGCCCGGTGGTGCAAATTGTTCCCGGAGACATCACGATCGCTACGCCTACCGAAACCAAGTCACACCGTCGCAACAACGAGATCCGCGTGCCGCGTGTGCGCGTGATCGACGCCGAAGGCGAACAGCTCGGCATCCTGACCCGCGAAGAAGCGCTGCGTGCGGCCGAGGAAGTCGGCATGGATCTGGTCGAGATCCAGCCCACGGCCGATCCGCCGGTGTGCCGCATCATGGACTTCGGCAAGTTCCGCTTCGAGCAGCAGAAAAAGACCCAGGCGGCCAAGAAGAAGCAGAAGCAGGTCGAGATCAAGGAACTCAAGTTCCGCCCCACCACGGATGTGGGCGACTACCAGATCAAGATGCGCAACCTGCTGCGCTTTCTCGACGAGGGCGATCGCGTCAAGGTCAACATCCGCTTTCGCGGGCGCGAGATGTCGCACCAGGAGCTGGGCTACGAGCTGGCCAAGCGCATCCAGGCGGACGTGACCGAGCAGGGCGTGATCGAACAGTTTCCAAGGCTCGAAGGGCGCCAGATGATCATGATGATCGCGCCCAAGAAGAAATAAGCGGCGCAGTCGCGCCACGGCGCGCGGTGGCCCCCATCGGCATGCAGCATCCGGCGCGGCTTTCGCGCTGGAAGCGGCATCGGTTTGCGTATAAACTGCACGGCCCGATTCGCTGTTGAATCGGATTCGCGGGTTCCGGCAGGGATGGCAAGCGCGGCAATCGCCGCCGCCGGGGTCAGTCCATAAAACCAGGAGCATTCCATGCCCAAGATCAAGACCAATCGTGCGGCGGCCAAGCGCTTCCGCAAGACGGCGAGCGGCAAGTTCAAGGCCGGCCACGCCTTTCGGAGTCACATCCTCACCAAGAAGTCCACCAAGCGCAAACGCAATCTGCGTGGACCCAACCATGTGCGCGCCTGCGACGCAGGCCATGTCGCGCGCATGCTGCCTTACCTCTGAGGATCTGACCCATGGCACGTGTAAAGCGTGGCGTCACCGCGCGCCGCCGTCACAAGAAAATCATTGGCCGCGCCAAGGGCTATTACAACGCCCGCCGCAAGGTCTTCCGCGTCGCCAAGCAGGCGGTCACGCGCGCGTTGCAGTACGCCTACATCGGCCGCAAGCAGCGCAAGCGTCAGTTCCGCGCGCTGTGGATCGTGCGCATCAATGCCGCCGCGCGCTTGCACGGCCTGTCCTACAGCCGTCTGATCAATGGCCTGACCAAGGCCGGGATTGTGGTGGATCGCAAGGTGCTGGCGGATCTGGCGGTGCATGACCTCAAGGCTTTCGGCGTGATCGCCGAGAAGGCCAAGGCCGCACTCGCCGCCTGAGCGCAATGGCCACCGGACTCGCGCCGGTCGGCATGACGCACTGTGGGGAGCGGGCTTGGGCTCGCTCCCCATTCGTTTTGGGGCTTCTGTTTTTTGGGCTGCGCTGCGCGATGGCGTGCCTTGTTGGCTTTACTTGATTTGCTGAGGCGTCGATGGACAGCTTGGCGGAACGCATCAATGCCGCGCGTGGCGCGATTGCCGCGGCGACCGATATGCAGGCGCTGGAAAGCCTGCGCGTCAGCCTGCTCGGCAAGAACGGGCTGCTGACCGCGGCGTTGAAGGAACTGGGTGCGCTGCCGGCCGATGCGCGCAAGCAGCGCGGCGCCGAACTCAACGTGTTCAAGACTGAATTGAGCGACGCGCTGGCCGCACGGCGCGACGTGCTGGAGGCTGCCGCGACGCAGGCGCGTCTGGCGCGCGAGGCGATCGATGTCAGCCTGCCCGGACGCGGCGCGATGCAGGGCAGTCTGCATCCGGTGGTCGAGACCGAGGCGCGCATCTGCGAGATCTTCGAGCGCATGGGCTATCAGCGCGCCGAAGGCCCCGAGATCGAGGACGACTGGCACAACTTCGAGGCGCTGAATTTTCCGCCGCAGCACCCGGCGCGTGCCATGCACGACACGTTTTATTTCGCCAGCGGCGAGCTGTTGCGCACACACACCTCGCCGGTGCAGATTCGCGCCATGCAGGGACGCCAGCCGCCGCTGCGCATCATCGCGCCGGGGCGCGTTTATCGCAGCGATTCGGATCAGACGCACTCGCCGATGTTTCACCAGGTCGAGGGCCTGATGGTCGGCGAGCAGGTCAGCTTCGCCGATCTGAAAGGTACGCTGGAGGTGTTCATCGCGGCGTTTTTCGGGCGCAGCTTCGCGATGCGCTTTCGCCCCAGCTACTTTCCCTTCACCGAGCCTTCGGCCGAGGTCGACATCCGCTGGGATGACGCCGCGGGCAACATGCGCTGGCTGGAGGTATTGGGCTGCGGCATGGTGCATCCGCGCGTGCTGGAGAACGGTGGCATCGATCCCGAGCGCTACACCGGCTTCGCCTTCGGGCTGGGCGTGGAGCGGTTCGCCATGCTGCGCTATGGCGTGGATGACTTGCGCGCGTTCTTCGACAACGACGTGCGTTTTCTGGCGCAGTTCGGCTGAGGGGCAGACACGATGAAATTCAGTGAACGCTGGCTGCGCGCGCTGGTGGGCGTCGGCGCCGATCGCGATGTGCTAGTCGAGGGACTGACCATGGCCGGGCTGGAAGTCGAGGCGGTAACCGCGCTCGGCGCCGGTCTCGATCACGTGGTGATCGGCGCGATCATCGAATGCCAGCCGCACCCGAACGCGGAGCGCCTGCGCGTATGCAGCGTCGAGGCAGGTCTGGCGGCGCCGCTGCAAATCGTGTGCGGCGCGCCCAACGCGCGCGTGGGCCTGAAGGCGCCGCTGGCGCTGGAAGGCGCGCTGCTGCCGGGTGATGTGCCTATTCGCGCGGTGGAACTGCGCGGCGTGCGCTCGCAGGGCATGCTGTGCTCGGCGCGTGAATTGGCACTGGACAGCGATGCTTCCGGCCTGCTGGAGCTGCCCGACGATGCCCCGGTCGGCCATGCGTTGGCCGAGTATCTGGGCTTGCCCGACGCCAGCATCGAGCTGAAGCTCACGCCCAACCGCGCCGATTGCTTTGGCATGGTCGGGCTGGCGCACGATGTCGCCGCGCTGTTCGGCGGCGCCACGTGCCTGCCGGACTGCGCGCCGGTGCCGGCGCGGAGTGCGCGCAGCCGCGCAATGCAGTTGCAGGCGGGCGAAGTCTGTCCCCGCTATTGCGGGCGCGTGATCGAGGATCTCGACGCGCAAGCACCCACGCCACTGTGGATGGCCGAGCGTCTGCGCCGTGCCGGTTTGCGCCCGATCAGCGCCATCGTCGATGTTGGCAACTACGTGATGCTGGAGCTGGGTCAGCCGCTGCATGCTTTCGACGATGCGCGGCTGGATGGTGCGATCGCGGTGCGCCGGGCGCACGCCGGCGAGCATCTGCGCCTGCTCGACGGCAGCGTGGTTGAATTGGATGGTCAATTGGTGATCGCCGATGCGCAGGGCGCGCAAGCGCTGGCCGGGGTCATGGGCGGCGCCGACAGCGCGGTCGGCGCGGGCACGCGCACGGTGTTTCTGGAAAGCGCGCACTTCGCGCCGGCCGCGATCATGGGCGTGGCGCGTCGCTTCGGCCTGCATTCCGACGCCGCGCATCGCTTCGAGCGCGGCGTCGATCCGGATCTGCCCGAACGTGCGCTGGAGCGCGCCACGGCACTGTTGCTGGCGGTTTGCGGTGGTCGCGCGGGGCCACTGCAGCGCGCCGAGTTGCCGGGTTGGATAGCGCCGCGCGCATCGATTCGCTTGCGTCGCGCGCGCCTGGCGCGCGTGCTCGGTCTCGCCATTCCCGACAACGATGTGGAACGCATCCTGCTGGCGCTGGACATCAAGCTCGCGCGCGAGACCGACGGCTGGCTGGCGCTAGCGCCGACACGGCGTTTCGATCTGGCGCGCGAAGAGGATTTGATCGAGGAAATCGCGCGCATCCACGGCTACGCGCGCGTGCCCAGCAGTCTGCCCAGCGAAGCCATGCCGGTGCAGCCCGATGCGCAGGCACGCATTCCGCTGCGGCGTTTGCGTGCGGCGCTGGCCGCGCGCGATTACCGCGAGGCGGTAAACCTGTCGCTGGTCGGCGCTGCGCTGCTGGCACCCTGGCACATGCTGGAGGCCTCGCTGCCGTTGGCCAATCCGTTATCGGCCGAGCTGGCGCGCATGCGCCCCTCGCTGCTGCCCGGCCTGCTGGCCGCCCTGCGCGCCAATCGCAATCGCCAGCAGTCGCGCGTGCGCCTGTTCGAGATCGGACGCAGTTTTCATCCGGCGCCCGCCGCGGAGCGCGAAGTCGAGCGGCTGGCGCTTGTGGCCTGCGGTACAGCCTCGTCCGAGCAATGGGGTTTGCCGACGCGCGCGCTGGATTTTCACGACTTCAAGGGTGATATCGAAGCGGTATTGGCTTTGCGCGGCGCTGACGCCGATGGCCTGTGCTTCGTGGCCGATGGCTTGCCCGCATGGCTGCATCCGGGCCGCGGCGCGCGCCTGCTGGACGGGACGCGGGAACTGGGCGTGATCGGCGCGCTGCACCCGCTGCTGGAGCAGACGCTGGGGCTGGAAACCATCGTCTACGCAGCCGAATTCGATCTGGCCCTGCTGCGTGCGCAAACCTTGCCGCGACCGCAGGCGCTGCCGCGCTTCCCCGGCGTGCGCCGTGATCTGGCCATCGTCGTGGCCGAGGCGGTCACCTGGGCACAGGTCGAGGCGCAGGCCCGCGCGGCCGCGGGCGAGGTGCTGGCCGAGCTGCGCCTGTTTGATGTTTATCGCGGCACCGGACTCGATCCGGGACACAAAAGTTATGCCATGGGCTTGATTTTGCAGGAACATTCGCGCACCCTAACCGATACCGACGCGGATGCCTGCGTGTCCCGGGTGCTGCAAGCACTGGCGCAGGCATACGCCGCGCGTATCAGGGGGTAGTCGTGGCACTGACCAAAGCAGAAATGGCCGAGCGGCTGTTTGCCGAAGTGGGCCTCAACAAGCGCGAGGCCAAGGAATTCGTGGACGCGTTTTTCGAGGCCATCCGCAAGGCGCTGGAAGACGGCGAACAGATCAAGCTCTCCGGTTTTGGCAACTTCGAGCTGCGCAGCAAGAATCAGCGTCCGGGCCGCAACCCCAAGACCGGCGAGGAGATCCCCATTTCCGCGCGGCGCGTGGTGACCTTTCGCGCCGGCCAGCGACTGAAACAGAGGGTTGAGGCATATGCTGGACCCAGGTAGCAACAGCGAGCTTCCGCCGATTCCGGCCAAGCGCTACTTCACCATCGGTGAGGTGAGCGATTTGTGCGGCGTGAAACCGCACGTGCTGCGTTACTGGGAGCAGGAGTTCTCCGGGCTCAATCCGGTCAAGCGTCGCGGCAACCGACGCTATTACCAGCGCCACGATGTGCTGATGATCCGCCAGATCCGTGCGCTGCTGTACGAACAGGGCTTCACCATCACCGGAGCGCGCCAGCGTCTGGAAGGTGGCCAGGCCAAGGTCGAGGCCAGCTATTCGGGGCAGGTGGCACGCCAGTTGCGTCAGGAACTGGAAGAGCTGCTCACCCTGCTGCGTTGAGGTGCGCGTGCTTCTTTTTGGCGCGGCGACACTGCTACAATCGCGCGCTCTGGAATCGCGTCGGGGCGTAGCGCAGCCTGGTAGCGCACCACAATGGGGTTGTGGGGGTCGCGAGTTCGAATCTCGCCGCCCCGACCAGTTCCGGTCATCCTGCGGCGCCACTCGGCGCCGCATGCGTTTGGAGCCAGGCCATGTCCAACGAACACGCCGGCACGCGGCGCACTCTGTATCCGGAAATCGAGCCCTACGCCACGGGCCAGTTGCAGGTTTCCGCGCTGCATGCGCTGTACTACGAGCAGTGTGGCAATCCGCAAGGCAAGCCGGTGGTGTTCTTGCACGGCGGTCCGGGTGGCGGTTGCAACGCGCGCTGCCGGCAGTTTTTCGATCCTGCGGTCTATCGCATCGTGCTGTTCGATCAGCGCGGCTGCGGACGTTCCACGCCGCACGCCGAATTGCGCGAGAACACCACCTGGGATCTGGTCGCCGACATCGAGCGTCTGCGCGCGCATCTGGACATCGCGCGTTGGCAGGTATTTGGCGGCTCATGGGGTTCGACGCTGGCGTTGGCCTATGCCGAGACGCATCCCGAGCGCGTCACCGAGCTGGTATTGCGCGGTATTTTCCTGCTGCGCCGCTGGGAACTGGAGTGGTTCTACCAGCAGGGTTGTGACGCGCTGTTTCCCGATGCCTGGGAAAAATATCTCGAGCCGATTCCACCCGCCGAGCGCGGCGATCTGATCAGCGCCTACCATCGCCGTCTGACCCACGAGGATGCCGCCGTGCGCCTGGCCGCGGCGCGCGCCTGGTCGGTATGGGAAGGCGCCACTAGTTTTCTGTATCAAGACCCCGCGCATATCGAGTCCAGCGGCGCCGATGCCTTCGCGCTGGCCTTTGCGCGCATCGAGTGCCATTACTTTGTCAACGGCGGATTTCTCAAGCAGGACGATCAATTGTTGCTGGAGGTTGCCCGCATCCGCCACATCCCGGCGACCATCGTGCAAGGCCGCTACGACGTGGTGTGCCCGCTGCGTTCGGCGTGGGATCTGCATCGCGTCTGGCCCGAGGCCAGGCTTGAGATCGTGTCCGACGCTGGCCACTCGGCCTTCGAGCCCGGCAACACCGATGCGCTGATCCGCGCCACGGACGGCTATCGCGGTTGAGATGGTCTTTTTACTGTTGCTGGCGCAGATGCGCGGTACTGGCAATGCCTCGTCGCGCGCGGTCAGCGGCCTTTCGAATCGGCCGCGACATCATGGCGCTGCCAGCCATGCTGCCCCATCACTTCCAGCGGGCGGAAGCGGCACTTGTAGTCCATCTTCGGGTGCCCGGCGATCCAGTAACCGAGGTACAAGTGTTGCAGACCGTGCGCGCGGCCGTAGTCGATCTGCTGCAGGATCGCCAGTGTACCCAGCCCGCGCGCCGTTTCGGCGGGATCGAACCACGTGTACACGGCTGATAGCGCCGCGCTGCCGATATCGGTCACGGCCACGGCGAGCAAGCGGTTGCCCTCGCGCAATTCGAGAAAGTGCGTCGGACTCCAGGTTACGGCGAGAAACTCGCGGAAATCCTCGATGGTTCCATCGTCCATGCCACCGCCCGGGTGGCGCTGGCGCTGATAGCGCTGATACAGCGCCCAGCGCTCTGGGCTGAAGCCGGGCTCGGCATCGTGCCATTGCAACGCTGCATTGCGGCTCAGGCAGCGGCGCTGGCTGCGATCGGGACGGAACGCGTCCAGCGGAATGCGGCAAGCCACGCAAGCGGTGCAGCGCGGGCAATTGGGCCGATACAGGTGCGGGCCGGCGCGGCGGAAGCCGTGCGCCAGCGCCTGCGGGTATAGCGCGGCCAGGCCTTCGAGGCTGGGATCGAGCACAAGATTGACCGCAGTGCGTCCGTGCCAGTAGCCGCAAGCTTGCGGCAGCGTCTGGAACAGCCGGACGCGCTCGGTTTGCATCGCGTCAGTGGCGCAGCACGCCAAGATCGCGGCCGACGCGCGTGAACGCGTCGATGGCCTGATCCAGATGCGCGCGCGCGTGCGCGGCGCTCATCTGCGTGCGAATGCGCGCCTGGCCCTGCGCCACCACCGGATAGAAAAACCCGGTGACGTAGATGCCCGCGTCGAGCAACGCGGCGGCCATGGCCTGCGCCTTGGGTGCGTCGTAAATCATCACCGGCACGATGGGGTGCGTGCCGGGCTTGATGTCGAAGCCGGCGCGCGTCATGTGCTCACGGAAGTAACGAGTGTTGTCCTGCAGCTGTTCACGCAGCGTGGCGGCGCTCTCCAGCATGTCGAATACCTTGATCGCCGCGGCCACCACGTGCGGCGGCAAGGAATTGGAGAACAGATACGGCCGCGAGCGCTGGCGCAGCAGCTCGATGGCCTCGCCGTGACCGGTGGTGAAACCACCCAGCGCGCCGCCCAGGGCCTTGCCCAGGGTGCCGGTGAACAGGTCGATCTTGTCCATCACCCCGTGCACCTCGGCCGAGCCACGGCCGGTCGCGCCCAGGAATCCGGTGCAGTGGCACTCGTCGATATGCACCATGGCGGCGTACTTTTCCGCCAGCGCGGTGATGCGGTTCAGCGGCGCGATGAAGCCGTCCATCGAGAACGCACCGTCCGTGCTGATCAGCTTGCTGCGCGCGCCGACGGCGTCGGCGGCCTGCAGTTGTTTCTCCAGATCGGCCATGTCGCAGTTGGCATAGCGGAAGCGCTTGGCCTTGCACAGGCGGATGCCGTCGATGATGGAGGCGTGGTTGAGTGCGTCGGAGATGATCGCGTCCTCCTCGCCCAGCAGCGGCTCGTAGAGGCCGCCGTTGGCATCGAAGCAGGCGGCGTAGAGGATGGCATCGTCGGTGCCGAAGAACGCGGCGATCTTCGCCTCGAGCTGCTTGTGCAGATCCTGCGTGCCGCAGATGAAGCGCACGCTGGCCATGCCGAAGCCGTGCGTGTCCAGCGCCGCCTTGGCCGCGGCGATCACCTCGGGATGATCGGCCAGACCCAGGTAATTGTTGGCGCAGAAGTTCAGCACCCGGCGCCCGTCGGCCAGGGTGATCTCGGCCGATTGCGGCGAGGTGATGATGCGCTCGCGCTTGAACAGGCCCTGCTGCTCGATGCCGGCCAGTTCCTGCGCGTAGCGCGCCTTGGCGGTGTAGGTCATGCGGGTGTCCTCATCGATGCGGCGCTCAGTTCCACGAGCACACCACCTTGCCGCAGTCGCCGGCTTCCATCAGGTCGAAGCCGCGCTGGAAATCATCGATCGCCACCTGGTGCGTGAGCACCTTCTGCAGCGGGAACCCGGTGAGCACCATTTGCGTCATCTTGTACCAGGTCTCGTACATGCGTCGGCCATAGATGCCCTGCAGGGTCAGGCCCTTGAAGATCACCTTGTCCCAGTCGATGCCGGCGCCCCTGGGCAGGATACCGAGCAGCGCGACTTTGCCGCCGTGGTACATCACCTCGAGCATGTCGTTGAAGGCGCGCGGGTTGCCGCTCATCTCCAGGCCCACGTCGAAGCCTTCCATGTGCAGATCCTTGACCACATCCGTCAGCGACTGGTTGGCGACGTTGACCACGCGCGTGGCGCCCATGTCGGCGGCCAGCTTGAGGCGGTAGTCGTTGACGTCGGTGACCACCACGTTGCGCGCGCCGACATGCTTGGCGATGCCGGCGGCGATGATGCCGATCGGGCCGGCGCCGGTGATCAGCACGTCCTCGCCGATCAGGTCGAACTCCAGCGCGCAGTGCGCGGCATTGCCATAGGGATCGAAGAACGCCGCCAGCTCGGAAGGAATCTGATCCGGGATCGGCCACAAATTGCTGGACGGCATGGCGATGTATTCGGCGAAGGCGCCGTGGCGGTTGACGCCGATACCGACGGTGTTGGGACACAGGTGCTGGCGGCCGGCGCGGCAGTTGCGGCACATGCCGCAGACGATATGGCCCTCGGCACTGACGCGCTGGCCGAGACTGTAACCCTTGACGCCCGCGCCGATCTCGACGATACGGCCGACGAACTCGTGGCCGATCACCAGACCGGGCTTGATCACGCGTTGCGACCACTCATCCCACTTGTAGATGTGCAGGTCGGTGCCGCAGATGGCGGTCTTCTCCAGCTTGATCAGCACCTCGTTGGGGCCGATCACGGGCAGCGGTACCTCCTCCATCCAGATGCCCTTGGCGGGCTCGCGCTTGACCAGCGCGCGCATGGTCTGCGGCATCGGAACACTCCAAGCGTAAAAACGCGATTATAGGCGTGCGCGAACCCGGCCACGGGGCGCGGCTTGCAGTCGGCGTTCAAGCCGTGGGTGAAGCGGTCAATTACGTTGCAGTGGCCGTGGGATCAACGTCGACCAAGGGCAGTCCCAGAGCCTGCGCCGCCTGCTCCAGCGCGCGGCCCCAGCGTCGTTCCACGCTTTCGCGGCTACCCGGGTGCATGCGCACGATGCGTGTGATCGCCTGCTCCTGCAGCACGCCGCGCAATTGCTCGGCTGACGGCTCGGCGAGGACGCAGCCGTCGATCATCAGGCCGTGGCTTTGCGCCATGCGCGACATGTTGATCAGATCATCCGCCACACGGTCGCTGGGTAGGGGCGCCCAGTCCGGCGTGCTGCTTTCGGGTGCACTCTCGCATGCGCCCACGATGTACAGCACGCAGTGTTTCTCCGCCGCGATGCGCAGCGCTTCGAGAAACAGCCGCTCGCCGCTGTGCGCGCGATCGTAGAGCATGAGGATCTTGCCGGGACTTGCCTGATTCATGACACGGTTGCTCCTGGTTGCCTGCAACAACAAACCCGATGCACCAGTGCGCATCCTGTGGCAGGCATCATCGGCCGAATGGCACGCGACGGAGCGAATGCCATCGCCATGGCCCGCATGGCCGACGCGCTTGCCGTGCACAATGCCTTGGCAAAAACGCGCTGAAATCCGTTTCGGGTGTCGACGTGCTGAGACAAAACCCATACGCATTGGTTCCGCGCAAGCCGCGCTGGAGCGGGCACCCAGCATGGTTTCACACGCCGCATAAACTTTGCGTGAGGGACATTTCAGCGCGCCCGACGCGCGTGCCAGCACCAGTGCCATGGCTCGTAGGCGATGCCGTGACGGTTGCCGCGCGGGTAGGACAGCGCGAAGCCGTAATTGCGTGCGTGGTTCTGCAGCCAGGCGAATGCGGGCGCTTGCTCGAACGCCTCTTCCAGCACCGCGCTGCCGGGACTGGTCAGATCCAGCGCGCGCCCGCTGTGGTGTTCACTGTAGCCGGGGGCGGCGCTGACCGCGAGGATCGCGGCCATGTCCTGTCCGTGCTCGCATTTGCGCCTGATGATGCCCAGTTGGTATTCGCAGGAACGCCAGGCCGAGACCACCTGCAATTCAATGCCATCATGCATCGCCGCCCGCCGCATGCGCAGGAATGCCGCGGCCGCGCGCGGGCGCAGCCAGGCGGGGCGCTGCTGGACGTCGAGACCGATGGATTGCAGTCGCGCCGGTTCGCGCTGCGGACGCAGCGAGCGCGCGTGACCGTAATCAACCGGTATGCCCAAGGCTTGCGCGGCGCGCATGGCGCGCGCGCGCGCGCCGACGCCGAGGGTCGCGGGAGGAGGGGTGCGCAGCATGCGTGAATGATGGCGCATCAGTGAGGAATCCGACACCCAGCGCCGCGCCATCAAGCTCTCCGTGATCGGCAGCATGCGCGTGGCACGGAAGCATGCGGTGAATTCTGCCCGCGCGCAGTCCCTCGTGTTCACGATGTGCGCGGGGCATGGCACCCCGCCATGCAGGGCACTTCGAGAAGCTGTGCCGAGGTCAGGTGTTGTCGGGGCGCAGGAAGAAGCCGGCGATCTGGCCCTGCGCGTTGCAGGCTACCTGCGCGTCGAGTGCGGTCTTGGTGAACTGCATCGGCGTGATCACCACGTTGATGCCGTTGACCTTCAGGATGCGCGCGCTGCTCTGTGCCTTGTACTTTCCAAAGTTGCTTTGCACTTCGCCCCACAGCTCGGACAGCTTGGCGGGGGGTAGTGCCGTGCGCATGTCGGTATCAAAGGCGTGCGCAGCGGCCCTGCTGTCGCCTCTGACCAGAGCGTCCAGCATGCGTTGCGCCAGTGCGCGGCACTGTGCGCCGTCCGCGCTGTCTGCGGCGCGTGCGCCGGGTGCTGCCATGCATGCCGCGCACAGCAGCAGGGCCAGTGCTGCCGAGATCTTGCCGAAGTGCTTGAGATCCGTGCTTGCCGTCATCGCGGGCTCCCATCAGAAACCGGACACATGCGCTGCGTGCGAACGTTGCCGCCACGTGCTCTGCGACAATTCGCCGCGTGCTCGAAACTTACGCCGCACGTATGCGGCCCGCAACACTTTCTTGCATTGCGCAGCAACATCATCCGTTTCTGATATGCGCATCGGCGTTGACAGCGCGGTTCAACCGATGGCGGGACCGAGCGCTTCCAGCAGCGCGTGCGCGAAGGCGATACGCGCTTCCGCCGTGGCCGATTCGCGCGTGATGCGCAGCTTGTCCTGTCCATCGAGGCGATAGACCTTCGGCTCGCGCTGGATCATGCGGATCACCTTGCGCGGGTCGATCGCGGGCTGCGCGCGGAATTGCAAGCGCCCGCCGGATTCGCCCAGTTCGAGCTTGCGCACGCCCAGCGCATTGGCGGCCAGCTTCAATTCGGCCGCCGCGAACAGATCGCGCGTCGGCTGCGGCAGCAGGCCGAAGCGGTCGATCATCTCCACTTGCAGCTCGCGCAGCATGGCCGGCGTGCTGGCGCTGGCGATGCGCTTGTACAGGGTCAGGCGCGCGTGCACGTCGGGCAGGTAGTCGTCCGGGATCAGCAGCGGCGTGTGCAGCACGATCTCGGCCTCGTGCTCGGCATTGAAGCTGTAATCGGGCACCTTGCCCTGACGCAGCGCGCGCACCGCACGCTCCAGCAGTTCGGTGTACAGGGTGAAACCAAGTGCCTCGATCTGGCCGGATTGCTCCTCGCCCAGCAGCTCGCCAGCACCGCGAATTTCCATGTCGTGCGTGGCCAGGGTGAAACCGGCGCCCAGCTCCTCCAGCGAGGCCAGCGCGGTCAGACGTTTTTCGGCGTCGCCGTTCAGCGCGGCGCGTTCGGGCACGATCAGATACGCATACGCGCGGTGGTGCGAGCGCCCCACGCGACCGCGCAACTGGTGCAACTGCGCGAGGCCGAACTTGTCGGCGCGGTTGACCAGAATGGTATTGGCGCTGGGGATATCGATACCGGATTCGATGATGGTGGTGCACACCAGCGTGTTGAAGCGCTGGCGGTGGAAATCGAGCATCACGTTTTCCAGCTCGCGCTCGGGCATCTGGCCGTGCGCGATGCGAATACGCGCCTCGGGCACCAGCTCGGCCAGCTCGCGCTGCATGCGCTCGATGCTGTCGACCTCGTTGTGCAGAAAATAAATCTGTCCACCGCGCGCCAGCTCGCGCTGAAACGCCTCGCGGATCAGTGCCGTGTCCCACGGTGTGATCACGGTTTTCACCGCCAGGCGCTGCGACGGCGGCGTGGCGATGATGGACAGGTCGCGCATGCCCATCATCGCCATATTCAGCGTGCGCGGAATCGGCGTGGCGGTCAGCGTCAGCAGATCGACCTCGGCGCGTAGGCGCTTGAGCTGCTCCTTGTGGCGCACGCCGAAGCGGTGCTCCTCATCGACGATCACCAGTCCGAGCCGGTCGAAGCGCACATCGGTCTGCAGCAGGCGATGCGTGCCGATGATGATGTCGATCTCGCCACTCGCCAGGCGTTGCAGCACCGTGAGCGCATCACCGCGGGACTGGAAGCGCGTCAGCGCCTCGATGTGGATCGGCCAGTCGGCCATGCGGTCGCGGAAATTCTGCCAGTGCTGCTGCGCCAGCAGCGTGGTCGGCACCAGCACCGCCACCTGGCGCCCGGCCAGCGCGGCCACGAACGCCGCGCGCAGCGCCACTTCGGTTTTGCCGAAGCCGACATCGCCGCAGACCACGCGATCCATCGGCGCCGGGGCAGCCATATCGGCGAGCACGGCCTCGATCGCGGTCTGCTGATCGGGAGTTTCATCGAAGCGGAAGCTGGCGGCGAATTGCGCGTACAAAGCCGGATCGGCGCGCAATTCGGCGCCGCCGCGCGCCGCGCGTTCGGCGTGCAGGCCGAGCAGTTCGGCCGCGGCATCGCGCACCTTTTCGGCGGCCTTGCGCTTGGCGCGCTCCCAGGCGTCGCCGCCGAGGCTGTGCAGTGGCGCCAGCTCGGGCGCGGCGCCGCTGTAGCGGCTGATCAGCCCGAGTTGCGCCACCGGTACGTAGAGCTTGTCACCCTTGGCATACTCCAGCGCCAGAAACTCGCCGGTGCTGCCGCCGACATCCAGCGTGATCAGCCCGAGATAGCGGCCGACGCCGTGATCAACATGCACGATCGGCGCGCCGATGCTGAGCTCGGTCAGATCGCGCAGCACCGCCTCGGGATCGCGCGCCGCGCCGCGTCGGCGCGTGCGCTCCTGACGCACGCGCTCACCGACCAGCTCCTGTTCGCTGAGCACGGTGATGCCGGCCCGCGGCAGGCTGAAGCCGGCGCTGAGCGCGACCACGCTCAGGGCGAGGCGCGCCGCCGCTTGCGCGGGCACCTGCGCGTCGCGCCAAGCCAGGAACGCGGGCCAGTCGGCGAGCGTCTCGGCGTTGAGCGCGGTCGTGGTCAGCAGTTCGCGCAGCATTTCGCGGCGCCCCGGCGAATCAGCAGCCAGCAGCACGCAGCCGCGCAGGCCCTGCAGCAGGGTTTGCAGCATTTGCGCGGGACTGGCGTGCGCTACGGCCTGCACTTGCGGCGCGGCGCCGATGTCCAGCGCCTGCGCGTGCGCGGCATCGGCGGTGCACAGCTCGACGCGGCGGCTGCGATTGAGCTGCTCGCGCAGCGCCTGTGGCGCCAGATACAGCTCGGCCGGCGGCAGGATCGGGCGCTCCAGATCGTGCGCGCGCTGCGCATGGCGCGCACCGGTCTGCTGCCAGAAACGCTCGGCCGCATCCAGCGCCGCGTCAGCCAGCACGAACACCGCGCGCGCTGGCAGATAGTCAAACAGCGTTTCGGTGGCCGCGAAGAACAGCGGCAGGTAGTACTCGATGCCGGCGGGCGTGCTGCCTTCGCGCAGATCCTGATACACCGGGCAATGGCGCACGTCGATCGGAAAACGCTCGCGCAGGCGTGCGCGGAAGCCGCGCACGGCCTCCTCGGTGAGCGGAAACTCGCGTGCCGGCAGCAGGTCAATGCGTTGCAGGGTCTGCAGCGAACGCTGGGTTTCGACATCGAAGCTACGCAACGAGTCGATTTCATCATCGAGCAGCTCGATACGGTAGGGCAGCGGCGCGCCGCTGGGGTAGATGTCCAGTACCGCGCCGCGCAGTGCGAATTCGCCCGGATCACCCACTTGCGCCACGCGCCGGTAGCCGCTGGATTGCAGGCGCCGCGTCTCGGTTTCCAGATCGAGCTTCTGGCCGCGCGCCAGTTGCAGACCGGATTGCGCCAGATAGCTGCGCGGCGCCAGACGCTGCATCAGCGTGGCCGCCGGCAGCACCAGCACACCGCGTTGCAGCCCCGGCAGGCGATTCAGCGTGGCGATACGCTGCGCGACGATCTCGCTGTGCGGCGAGAACAGCTCGTAGGGCAGGGTTTCCCAGTCGGGCAGCGCCAGGATCGGCAGCTCACCGGCGAACACCGCCAGATCGTGCTCCAGCGTCAGTGCCGCGGCGCTGTCGGCGGTGATCGCCACCACCGGCGCATCGGCGCCGCGCGCGGCCTCGCACAGCGCCAGCGCCAGGCCGGCGCCGGGCGGCTGCAGCCAGCGCCGCCATTGGCGCGCATCGGCAGGCAGTGATGGCGTGGTCAGCAGCGGCGCGGGGGACGCGGGCGCGGTCGGCAAATCGGGCATGAGGTGATGCGCAAAGACCGTGATTTTAACCCGCCACGCCCTTGGCCCGGCACGCCATCAACGCGCGAAAGCCAGACGTTGCCCGCGCACTCCGTCCAGCACTTGCGTGCCGTCGAAGGCCATGCTGCCATTGACGAAGGTGGCCGCGATCGAACTGCGCAAGGTTTCGCCCTCGAATGGCGACCAGCCACACTTGGACAAGATCTCGCCGCGTGTCACCGCATGCGGATGGGCCGGATCGACCAGCACCAGATCGGCGTGATAGCCCTCGCGCAGAAAGCCGCGCTGGTGCACGCCGAAGCGCAGCGCCGGCGCGTGGCATACCGCCTCGACCACGCGCTCGAGCGTGAGCTGGCCGTCGAACACGCGCTCCAGCGCCACCTGCAGCGCGTACTGCACCAGTGGCAGGCCGGACGGTGCATGGTCGTAATCCTGCGCCTTCTCGCTTTCCAGATGCGGGGCATGATCGGTGGCCAGCACGTCGATGCGCCCCTCGGCCAAGGCCTGGGTGATCGCGGCGCGATCGGCGGCGGTCTTGATCGCGGGGTTGCACTTGATGCGATTGCCCATGCGCGCGTAATCTGCATCGCAGAAGTGCAGGTAATGCACGCAGGTCTCGGCGGTGATCTGCTTGCCCTGGACCGGGCCCGGCGCGAACAGCGCCAGCTCGTCGGCGGTGGAGATGTGCAGCACATGCAGGCGCGTACCGTGACGCCGCGCCAGCGAGATCGCCAGCGTGGTGGACTTCAGACAGGCCTCGCGCGAGCGGATCAACGGATGCTCGCCAATCGGAATGTTCGTACCGTAACGCGCGCGCGCGGCGGCGAGGTTGGCCTCGATCATCGGCGTGTCCTCGCAGTGCGTGATCACCGGCACGCGTGCCGCCGCGAAGATGCCATCCAGCGTGGCCGGATCGTCCACCAGCATGTTGCCGGTGGACGCGCCCATGAACACCTTCACGCCCGGCGCGCTGCGCGGGTCGAGGCGCTTGATGTGCTCGAGATTGTCGTTGCTGGCACCCATGTAGAACCCGTAGTTGGCGCGGCTGACCTCGGCGGCGCGCGCGTACTTGGCCTCCAGCAGCGCCGCGTCCAGCGCTGGCGGGCGCGTGTTGGGCATGTCCATGAAGCTGGTGATGCCGCCGGCGATGCAGGCGCGCGACTCGTGCTCGATATCGGCCTTGTGCGTCAGCCCCGGCTCGCGGAAGTGCACCTGGTCATCGATCATGCCCGGCAGCAGCCAGCGTCCGCGCGCCTCCAGTACCTGCTCGCCGGGTTTGGCGGCGAGGCCGGGCGCGATGCGCGCGATGCGTCCGTTGCGCATGCGCACATCGGCGTGCCAGCGGCGGCCCTCGTTGACCAACTCGGCGTCACGGATCAGCCAGCGTTCGCTCATGCTCGGATTCCTTGGGATGACAACGGGTGAGATGGAAGTGCTCGGGCACCGGATCGTGGCCACCATGGCACAGTGGCTGGCAGCGCAGGATGCGCCACAGCGCCAGCATGCTGCCGCGCAACGGGCCGAAGCGCGACACCGCGATGCGCGCGTAGTCCGAGCAACTGGGATGGAAGCGGCAGTGCTGCCCCAACAGCGGGCTGAGCAGCCGTTTGTACAGTGCCAGCAAGGCAAGAATGAGGCGGGTCACGCCGGGATACGACCAGAGGCGGCGAGCGCGCGCGACGACGCGCTTATTGCCGGGGCAGGGGGACTAGGCTATAACACGCCGCCTTCGAGCCTCAACCGCCGAAGCCCGCGGCCACGGAGTCCGCATCGACAGGCGCGCGGCAGGTAGCGCCCGCCCTCGGGGAACAGATGATGAAAACGCACAAGCCCGCAAGCACGGCCAAAGCCGCCACCAAGGCAGCAGCCAAGCCGGCGAAATCGGCAAAGAAACCGGTCGCGGTGAAGAAGCCGCTTGCGGCGGAAAAGGCTGCGCCGGCCAGGAAAGCTACCAACGCGCACAAGCCTGCATCTGCCAAAAAGTCCGCCGTGGCCGGCAAGCCCGCGACCAAGAAGCCCGCGACCAAGAAGCCTGTGGCCAAGAGGCCTGTGACCCCCGGGGCAGCCCGCGCGCAACCGGCAGTCAAGAAGACACCCGCGAGGAAGAAATTGCCAACCGGCAAGACCCCTGCGAAGAAGCTGCCCGCGCACAAGCCAGCCGCCAAACCGGCCAGCAAGCCCGCTGTGGCGCCCATGGTCAAGCGCGCCGGCAAGCCCGCGCCCAAGCCCGCCGAGCAATCGGCCAGGCACGGCCACGCAGTCGTCAAATCCGGCAAGTCCGCCACGGTCAAACCCGTGCAATCGCACCCGGCCAAGCTGCCAACTTCCGTGGCCGGCAAACCCACTGTCAAACCAAGCAGCTCCGTGAATTCGATCAAAGCCCCCCCCATCAAATCCATCGACGACGTCGCGCTCACCCGCGACGACGGTCGCTACGCACTGCCCGCCTCCACGCACATCGATCTGCCCAAGGGCTACAAGCCCAAGACCAGCGAGGAGTACATGTGCCCGCGGCATCTCGCCTATTTCCGCAATAAGCTGCGCGACTGGCGCGATCAGTTGGTCGAGGAATCGCGCCAGACCATGGACAACCTGCGCGAGGAAGTGCGCGATGTCGGCGACGACGCCGAGCGCGCCACGCGCGAAACCGAGAATTCGCTGGAGTTGCGCACGCGCGATCGCTACCGCAAGCTCATTGCCAAGATCGACAAGGCGCTGCGTCGCATCGAGGAAGGCCGCTACGGTTTCTGCGAGGAGACCGACGAGGACATCGGTCTGGAGCGTCTGGAAGCACGCCCCATCGCCACGCTCAGCCTCGACGCGCAGGAGCGCCGCGAGCACCTGCGCAAGCAGATCGGCGAGTAAGTGAGCTTGCTCGACGTGAAGTAAAACAAACCCCGCCGACGCGGGGTTTGTTTTCATCCCCGCGCCCAGTCAACGATAGCGCGCAGCGCGCGCAGGCAATCGGTGTGCCGGTTGTACAGCGGCACCGGCGCCAGGCGGATCACGTCCGGCTCGCGCCAGTCGCCGAGCACGCCCTGCGCGACGAGGTGCGCGAACAGCACGCGCCCCGCTTCGCGTCCGGCGCGTACGCGCAGGCTGAGCTGGCAGCCGCGCTGGGATTCGTCGTCGGGGGTCAGGATCTCGATGCTGTTCGCCGCATGCACGCGCAGCAGTTCATCGAGATAGCCGGTCAGGCGTAGTGCGCGCGCGCGCAGCGCCGGCATGCCAATGCTGGCGAACGGCGCCAGACTGGCGCGCAGCGGTGCCATGGCCAGGATCGGCGGGTTGGACAATTGCCAGCCGCGTGCGCCCTGCTCGGGCACGAACTCCGCTGCCATCTGGAAACGCGTGGTCTGCGCATGACCCCACCAGCCGGCTAGGCGTGGCCGCTGCGCATGGCGCGGATGCACGAACACGCCGCCGGGCGCGCCGGGGCCGCCGTTGAGGTACTTGTAGCTGCACCACGCGGCGAAATCGACACCGCAGTCGTGCAGGGCCAGCGGGATATTGCCCACGGCGTGCGCCAGATCGAAGCCGGCGATGGCGCCATGGCGATGCGCCAGATCGGTCAACCCGGCGATGTCGAACACCTGCCCGTTGCGATACTGCACGCCCGGCAGCAGCGCCAGCGCGATGCGCGCACCGTGCCGCGCGAACACGGCGGCGAAGGCCTCGCTGCTGAAATATCCATGCGCATCGGGCGTGACTTCGATCAGCGCGGATTCGTCCAGACTGTGCCAGGCGAGGTGTGAAACCACCACGTGCCGATCCGACGGAAACGCGCCGCGCTCGATCAGGATGGCGTTGCGCGCGTCCTGCGGCCGATAAAAGCTGGCCAGCAACAACTGCAGGTTGACGCTGAGCGTATTCATCGCCACCACGTCGGTGGGCGCGGCGCCAACCAGCGGCGCCAGCATCTGCTGCAAATCGTCCTGCACGTCCATCCACGGCTGCGGGCCTTCGAAGTGACCTTCCACCGCGCGCCGCGCCCAACTTTCCAGTTCGATATCCAGTGCGGCGCGCACGGCGCGCGGCTGCAGGCCCAGCGAGTTGCCGCAGAAATACGCCTGCTCACCCGCGCCGTGCGGCGGAATCAGAAACGCATCGCGCCACGCGCTGAGCGCGTCATTCGCGTCCAGCGCCAGCGCGCGCGCCTCCTCGGCGGCCAGTGCGGCCACGCTCAACCGCCTTGTTGCAAGCTCGCGGCAATCGCGTCACAGCCCTTGTCGAAGCTGGCCACCCAGGCCGCGTCGACCTCGCCGCGATTGGGGCGCAGGCAGCGCAGTTGCACGCCTTCCAGACCCTTGAGGAAATAGCGCTCGCTGTAGCTCATGCGCACGCCGCTCTCCAGCGCGGTATAGCGCACCACGTTGCTGCTCGAGCCTGGCTGCGCCACCGATTCATAGCCCGGCAACTGATGACTGTGCTGCACGCGCTGGTTGACCCACTGCTGGAACGCGGGACCGTTGCGCATCTTCTCCACGGTGACGGTGACGCGCGCCAGCACGCGCTGGCTCACCGGCGAGGGGTCGGGCACCTGAAACGCCATGAACTGCGGATTGCCGCTGGTCTGCATCATGATTTGCGGCCATGCATCGGGGGCGCTGAAGCGCACCCGGCCATCGGCCAACTGATAGTCGGTGGCGTGCGCGCTGAGGATTGCGGCGCTGAGCAGCAGCGCGCAGAGCAGGGCGGGTGCGGCGCGAAGTCGGGGCTTGGACATGGACGTTCCTGACGTGGCGGAATCTGGCGGGCTTGAAGTGTAGCGCCGCGTTGCGTCGGTGCCGCCGGACGCAAATCTCAATCTGCGCCGGCGTTGGCTGCCGGTGCCGGCTGCAGCACGTTTTGCAGCGCGCGCAGTGCGTCGGCGAGACGCTGCAGAATCAGGCGCTCGCTGGGTACATCTGGCGGGGGCGGCAGCGCCACGTCGCGTGCGCCATCCAGATAGCGCGCGCAGGCGTTGACGCCTTCGGCGCATTGCCGCAGCCACGCCGCGGCCGCGGGCGCGGCGCGTTGCTCCGCGGGCAGCAACTCCAGACTCATCGCGCTGCGCACCAGGCGATTGGCGTGCGCGAATACGCGCTCAGCACGCATGCGCAGCTCCGCTGTGGCGAAGGGCTCGCCGCGCAGGCGCTCCAGCGAGGCCAGCGCGTTGACCCGCGCCAGACGCGATGCGGCGCGCATGTGCGTGAGCTGACGCGCATCGGCGCCGGCCAGTGCTTCGAGGTAATCGGCATACGCGCGCAGCATTGCCGCCAGTGCCGGTTGAATGCGCGTGCGTTCCCAGGTCGGCCACAACAGATAGCCGCCCAGCGCGGCGCCGCAGGCCAGCAAGGTGGCTATCAGGCGGTCGTGCATGGACTGCGCCGCCGATTCGCCCGCCAGCGCCAGCAGAATGACCACGGCGCCGGTCAGCGCGGCCACAGCCAGCAGGTAGTTGCTGTTGCCCAGCCAGCGAAACAAAAACGCCAGTACGCCCAGCAGCAGGATCGCGGCCAGGGTGCTGCTGCTGAGATTCAGCAGCAGCGTGGTCAGTAGCAGGCCGAGCACCGTGCCAAGCGCACGCTGCACGCCGAAGCTGAGCGTGGCGGCGAAATCCGCGCGCAGCACGATCGCCAGCGTCATCGGCAGCCAGTAACCGTGTGCCAGCCCGAGATAGCGCTCGACGGCCACGCCCAGCGCCAGCGCGACGCCCATGCGCAGCGCGTGGCGGAACGCCGCCGATTTCATGTTGAGGTTGGCGCGCAATTGCACCCAGGGCGAATCGCCGCGCAGTGCTGGCGGCAGGCTGCGGTCGTCGGCCGCCGCGCGCAGCTCGCCGGCACTGCCGGCCCAGTTGGCGTTGCGCACCGCGCGCGCCAGCGGCGCCAGCGCGGCGGCCTGCGCCATGCCGGCCGCCGCGGACTGCTGCTGCAGGCGCTGCAGCGCATCCGCGGCCGCGCTGCTCGGCGTGCCGGTCTGCAGCGCCGCGGCGATGGCATCGAGCACGGCGGCCGTATCGTGGCTCAGTGCCGGTGTGTGCACGGCATCGTCCGGGGCGAGCACATGCAGGCGCAATTGTTCCGCCGCGTCGAGCAGCACCAACAGTGCTTCGCTGGCGCGTCCACGCACGTCGTAGCCGCCGAGCAGCATGGTCTGCGCGTCCAGCAGGCGCTCGCTCAGCGGCGGTGCGTCATCGTCGCCAGGGCGCTGCCGCGTCAGTTGCGCCAGCTCGCGGTAGATCTGCGCCAGTAGCGTGCGCTGTGGGCGGCAGCGCCCCAGCGGCCAGGCCGCCACCGCCAGCAGCGCCTGCAGCAGCCCGCCGCCGAGCAGCAAGAGTCCATCCAGCGTGGCCTGTGGCAGCGGCATGGGCGAGGCGCCGGCGATCACCAGCAGAATCATGCTGGTCATGCCGATGCGCGATGCGGCCGCGCCGAACTGCACCAGCAGACCACCGCCGAATCCGAGCAGCAGGGCCAGCACGATCATGATCTCGCGCTGCGCGCCGAACACGAATCCTGCCCAGCCCGCCAGTGCCGCGCCCAGTGCGGCCATGGCGATGTGCGACAGCCGCTGCCGATAAGGGCCGGGCTGATCGGAAAACATCACCACCAGTGCGCCCAGTGCCAGCCAGATGCCGATGCCGAGTTTGCCGAAGGCTAGGCCGAGCAGCAGCGGCAGCACCACGCCGACGGTATTGCGCGTTGCCACGATCAGCGGCACATCGGGGCGGCTGAGGCGCAGCAGGTTGCTGTCCAGCGCGCCGCGCAGCGACCAGCGCGAATTCACCGGCATCTTGCTTCGCGTGCTGGATCGCCGGGCGCACCCATCGCCATCGTCGCGCGGCTCAGGCGCGGCCGGCGAATTCGCCGGTCAGCGTGCTGACCAGTACCTGGTCATCGACGCTGATGTAATCCGGCACCTGGATCTCCAGCCCCGTCTCCAGCCGCGCGGGCTTGGGGCGCTTGGTGGCGCTGGCACCCTTGAGTTCCGGTGCGGTCTCCACCACACGCAGCGCGACGCTGGACGGCAATTGCAGGCCCACCGGCTGCTCGTCGATCAACTGCACGTAGCAGCCGTCCAGGCCGTCGATGATGTAACCGGCGCCCTCGCCCAGCAGCTCGGCGCCGAGGATGTACTGGGTGTAGTCCTCGGCATCCATGAACACATAGCCGTCGGTATCCTTGTATGAGAAATGGGCCTGGCGGCGACTTAGTTCGACTTCGCGCAGCTCGTCGTCGGCGCGCAGGGTCAGGTCCAGGCGCTGGCCGCCGGGGATGGCGTACAGCGCGAAGCGATACGTGGTGTTGCCACCGCGCGCGGTGGGCGAGCTTTTCTCGACCTCGCGCACTTGCCATGTCCTGCCCGCGTGTTCGACGGCGTTGCCGCGCTTGATATCTGAGGCTTTCATAGGAGCGCTCGCAGGGTGTGGAGAGTCATTTCGGCTGCAGCCGGATCGCACCGTCTAGGCGGATCACGCTGCCGTTGAGATAGCGGTTGCCGAGGATGAAGGCCGTGGTTTCGGCGAATTCCTGCGGCTGACCGAGGCGCGGCGGGTAGGGCACCTGCGCGCACAGACTGTCGTAGACCTGCGCCGGCATGCCCTCGACCATGGGCGTGTGGAACACGCCAGGCGCGATGGTCATCACGCGCACGCCGATGCGCGCGAACTCGCGCGCCATGGGCAGGGTCATGCCCACCACGCCGCCCTTCGACGCGGCGTAAGCGGCTTGGCCGATTTGCCCCTCGAAGGCCGCGATCGAGGCGGTGAACACAATCACGCCGCGCTCGCCGTCTTCACCCGCGGCATTGTGCTGCATCAGGTTGGCGGCGGCCTTGGCCAGGTTGAAGCTGCCGATCAGGTTCACACCGACGGTGCGCGCGAAGCTGCTCAGCGGCATGGGGCCTTCCTTGCCCAGCACGCGCCCGGCGCCAAGAATGCCGGCGCAACTGATCGCGGCGTTGAGGCTGCCCATGGCCTCGGCCGCGCACGCGAGGTTGGCGGTCACTTCGTCCTCGTTGCCGACATCGGTGCGCAGGAATTGCGCCAGCGGTCCCAGCGCCTGCGCGGCTTGCGCACCGCGCTCGGCGTTGATATCCAGCAGGCATACGCGCGCGCCTTGACGTAGCAAATGCTCGGCCACGGCGTAGCCGAGGCCGGAAGCGCCGCCGCTGATCGCGGCCTTGATCTGATCGAGCTGCATGGGAGTTTCCGCGACCATCGAAAACGTGATTTTAGCCGCGTGCGGCGACTTGCGTTCGCTGACCAGGTGCGTAGATCAGGCGTGTATCAATCCAGTGTGCGCAGGTAGTAGCGATCACAGCCATGGTGGCCGGTACCGCCCATGGGTGTGGTGATGCGCGTGAAGCCCGACCGCAGATACAGCGTCTGCGCCGCATCCATGCCGGTGAGGGTCTCGATGTAGCATTGGCGGAAGCCGCTGGTGCGCGCGGCATCCAGACAGCACGCCATCAGCGCACGACCCGCGCCCATCCCGCGCAGCGCCGGCAGGAAATACATCTTGCGCAGCTCGCAGGTGTCCTCGGCGCCGCCGGCCAGTGGCGCGATGCCGCCGCCGCCTTCGATGGCACCGTCGCGCTCGATCACGAAATACGCGCTGCGCGGCGCCGCGTAGGCGCGGCTCATCCAGTCCACCTCGGGATCGTGGATGGCGAAGCCGGCACCGTCGGCGCCAAACTCGGGCATCACGCTGCGGATGATCGCCGCCATCGCGGCGTCATCGGCCGCCGCGATCGGGCGGATCAGGAACGCGGCGCTCATGCAGCCTCCGCCGCGCGCGCACGACCGACGCGACTGCCGGTGACGCGGCCCAATTGCGCGGCCAGCCAGTGGCCGCTGGCGACCAGCGCATCCAGATCCACGCCGGTGTGCAGGCCCATGCCGTGCAGCATGTAGATCACGTCCTCACTGGCCACATTGCCGCTGGCGCCGCGCGCATAAGGGCAGCCGCCGGTACCGGCGACGGCGGCATCGATCACGCGCACGCCTTCCTCCAGGCAAGCCAGAATGTTGGCCAGCGCCTGCCCGTAAGTATCGTGAAAATGCACCGCTAGCGTGGCCATCGGCACCGCTTCGCTGACCGCGCGCAGCATGGCGCGCGCCTTGGCCGGCGTGCCCACGCCGATGGTGTCGCCCAGCGAAATCTCGCCGCAGCCCAGCGCATGCAGGCGCGCGGCCACGCGCACCACGTCACTCAGCGGCACCTCGCCCTGATAGGGGCAGCCCAGCACCGTGGAGACATAGCCGCGCACCGTGACGCCATCGGCCAGCGCCTGCGTCAGCACCGGCTCGAAGCGCGCGATGGATTCATCGATCGAGGCGTTGATGTTCTTCTGGTTGAACGCTTCCGAGGCGGCGGTGAACACCGCGATCTCGGAAGCGCCGGCAGCGCGCGCGCACGCATAGCCATGCAGATTGGGTACCAGCACCGGATAGCGCACGCCGGGTCTGCGCCGCAGTCCGCGCATCACCGCCTCGGCGTCAGCCAGTTGTGGAATCCACTTCGGACTGACGAAACTGGTGGTTTCCACGGTGTCGTAACCGCAGGCCGCGAGGCGTTCGATCAGCTCGATCTTGATGGCGGTCGGCACGATGGCCTGTTCATTTTGCAGGCCGTCACGCGGCCCGACCTCGACCACGCGCACGTGTTCGTTCATGCCGCGTCCTCCGCAAAGCCCAGCACCACGCGACGGTTGCGCGTGCCCTTGCTTTCGATCTTGAGCACACGCACCACGCCGATCTCGCCGGTGCGCGCCACGTGCGTGCCGCCGCAGGGCTGCAGGTCGGCGCCGACGATCTCGATCAGGCGGATCTGCGGCAAGTGCATGGGTGGTTTGACTGTGAGCGTCTTGATCAGCTCCGGCTGCGCGGCCAGCTCGGCGCCGCTGATCAGGCGCGTGCTGACGGCAAGATCAGCCGTGATCAGCCGCGCCAGCTCGGTCTGGATATGCGCGGCATCGAGCGTGGCGCCATCGGTGTCGAAATCCAGCCGGCCGCTGTCGGCGCTCAGATTGCCCCCGGTCACGCCGTGAGGCACGACCGCCGAGAGCAGATGCAGACAGGTATGCATGCGCATGTGGCGGTGACGGCGTGCCCAATCGAGTTCAATATCGACGGTGCTGCCCACCGGCGAGGCGATCGCTCCTGGTTCGAGCAGATGCACGATGGCGCCGCTGTCGCGATCGCGACGGGTGTCGATGATGCGTTGCCGCTGGCCGGAAGCGTCGATCAGCCAGCCCGTGTCGCCGGGCTGGCCGCCACCCAGCGGATAAAACACGGTGGCTTCGAGTTCGACACCCGCATCGCGCACGGCGCTGATGCGCGTGGTGCAGTGCATCTGATAGGGAGTTTCAGCGTAGAGCGTGTGAGTCATGGATGCTTCCCGGAGTACGACGCGATGCCGTGAATGCAGAAGCCGTGCGGGCAGACATCATGCCCCACAGGCACTTTGCGGACACGTTCACGCAACGCAAATCGATGCCATCAACCGAGGCGGATCAGGACGCTGTCGGCCTCGACGAAATCGCCAGCCGCTGTCTGTACCGCCGCCACGGTGCCGGTGCGCGGCGCACGCAGCGACAACTCCATTTTCATTGCTTCCATCACCAGCAGCACCGCGCCGGCTTCGACCTCGGCGCCGACCGCGGTTTGTACCAGCACCACGCGACCGGGCATGGGCGCACGCACGGCATCGTCGTGCGTGGCACTGGCGCTTGCCGCGACGTAGGCCGGCACCAGCGTGAACCCGTGACGCGTGCCATCGTGCTGCACCTCCAGCACGCTGCCGGCGCGGTGCACGTGCAGACGCAACGCGCGGTCATCGACGCGCAAACTGAGCGCATCGGCATCCAGGCGCGCGCCGGCCACGACGAACGCGGCGTCGCAGCCGTCGACGTGCAGTTCGTAGTCACCGTCGTGGCCGCGAGCCAGCACGCGCAGACGTGTCTCGTCCTGCTGCAGAAACAACTCGCGCGCCGCGGCGCCCTGCATGCGCCAGGCGTCACGCGGTGCCCACGGCGAAGCATCCCCCCGCGCGTCGGCTTCTGCGTGCAGCAGTGCCGTGACCGCTGCCGCCACGATCGCCGTGGCGTTGAACTGCGCAGCGGCGGGCAGGAACTCGTCCAGCGCGCGATCGAGATAACCAGTGTCGATGCGCCCCTCGCGCACCGTGGGGTGCGCAATGAGTTGCTGCAGAAATGCCACATTCGATTTCGGACCTTGCACATGGCAGGCCGCCAGCGCCTCGGCGATGCGCGCCAGTGCGCGCGGACGGTCCAGATCCCAGGCTATGAGTTTGGCGATCATCGGATCGTAGAAGATGCTCACCGTGTCGCCTTCGATCACACCGCTGTCGATGCGCACGTGCGCTGAGGCAGCCGGCAGGGCCAGATGTTCGAGCCTGCCCGAACCGGGCAGAAAGCCCTGCGCAGGGTCTTCGGCATACAGGCGCAGCTCGATGGCGTGGCCGTGCTGCGGCGGCGTGCCCCGCAGCAGCGCTGGCGGCAGCGACTCACCCGCGGCCACGCGCAGTTGCAGCTCGACCAGATCCAGGCCCAGCGTCAGCTCAGTGATCGGATGCTCCACCTGCAGGCGCGTGTTGAGTTCCATGAAATGGAATTCACCCCGCGGACTGACGATGAACTCCACCGTGCCGGCGTTGCTGTAATCCAGCGCCTTGCCGGCGGCGATGGCGGCGGCGCCCATGTGCGCGCGCAGTTTCGTGGTCAGAAACGGCGAGGGGGTTTCCTCCATCACCTTCTGGTAACGGCGTTGCGCCGAGCACTCGCGCTCGTTGAGGTGGATCACGTGGCCGTGGCTGTCGCCAAAGATCTGAAACTCGATGTGGCGCGGATGTTCGATGTAGCGCTCCAGCAACACGCGCGCGTTGCCGAAGGCGCCTTGCGCCTCGCGCTGGCACGCAGCCAGTGCCTGCGCGAATTCACCGGTTGCGCGCACGATGCGCATGCCCTTGCCGCCGCCGCCGTGGGCAGCCTTGATCATCAACGGAAAGCCGATGCGCTCGGCCTCGCGCGCCAGCAGCGCCGGATCCTGATCGGTGCCGGTGTAGCCGGGCACCACCGGCACGCCGTGCGCGGCCATCAGATCCTTGGCGCCGGCCTTGGAGCCCATCGCGCGCATCGACGCCGCGCGCGGACCGATGAATGCAAGCCCGGCACGTTCGACGGCCTCGGCGAAGTCGGCATTCTCGGAGAGAAAACCGTAGCCGGGGTGAATGGCCTCGGCGCCGTTGGCCCGCGCGGCGTCGAGGAGGGTCTCGCCGCGCAAATAACTGTCCTGCGGCCGCGGTCCGCCGATTGGCAAGGCCACATCGGCCAGGCGCACGTGCTGCGCATCGGCGTCCGCTTGCGAATAGACCGCGATGGTTTCAATGCCCAGTTTGCGGCAACTGCGGATGATGCGACAGGCGATCTCGCCGCGGTTGGCGATGAGGATACGTTTGAACATGCGCGCGGTCGTGCTCATTCGGAGGGTGCGATCCAGCACGGCGATCTCTTGTCCAGAAACGCGCCGAGACCTTGCTGGCCCTCGGGCGAAACGCGCAACGTGGCGATCAGCGTGGCATGTTCACGATCGAGTGCATCGGTGCTGTCCGGCGTCATCCCGGACAGCCGCAGCGCGAGCCGCTTGGCCTCGTGCTGGGCCAGCGGCCCGCCCTTGCCCAGTGCATGCAGGGCGCGATCGACCGCAACGTCCAGATCCGCTGCCGGCACGCACTGGTGCAGCAGCCCGATGCGCAGGGCTGCGGCGGCATCGAACACTTCCCCGCTGACGAACAGCCGCCGCGCATGACGTGCGCCGATCGCCGCGACGACGTAGGGCGAGATCACCGCCGGCACCAGACCAAGCTTGACCTCGCTGAGCGCGAACTTGGCGCCCTCGATGCCGATCGCGATGTCGCAGCAGGCGATCAAGCCGACGCCGCCACCGTAAGCCGCGCCGTTGACGCGGGCGAGGGTCGGTTTGGACAGGAAATTGAGCGTGCGCATCAGCGTCGCGAGGCGCAGCGCATCGGCGCGATTCTCCTCGGCGCCTGCAGTCGCCATGCGCCGCATCCAGTCCAGATCCGCCCCGGCCGAATAAGTGCTGCCGCTGCCGGTCAGCACCACGGCGCGCACGCTCGGGTCGGCATCGGTCTCCAGCAGCGCCTCGGTCAACTGCGCGATCAGGTCATCGTCGAAGGCGTTGTGCACTTGCGGGCGGGCCAAGGTCAGGCGGGCGACAGCTCCCGTGCGGGTGATTTCGAGTGGACTGGACATGCGAACTCCCGGGCAGGGCGGGAATGATAGCGGGCCGGACCACGGGACTCTTGCCATCTTGTAATAGCAAATACGAATCGTTATTATTCGCTACATCTTTGGAGGACTCGTCATGCCGCATCGCATTTCCATTCTCTTGTCCGGTGTGCTCGCGTTTGCAGCCACGGGTACTGCGCGCATTGCAGTGGCCGCCGAACCGCTGACGCTCCGGCTGGCGATCGTGAACCATCGCTTTCAGCCGGTCACGCTGACGATTCCCGCCAACACCAAGGTGAAGCTGGTGGTCGAGAACCGCGACGCCACGCCGGAGGAGTTCGAGAGCAACGACTTCGACCGCGAGAAGGTGATCCTTCCGAACAGCAGCGCGGTGATCTTCGTCGGTCCGCTGCGGCCGGGGCAGTACCACTTTTTCGGTGAGTTCAACCCTGCGACGGCGCAGGGCTTGCTGCGCGTGGAGTGAGACCATGCTCGCGATTGCCCTGCTGGTGTTCCGTGAGGTGCTCGAGGCGGCGCTGATCGTCTCGATCGTGGCCGCGGCGACGCGCGGCGTGTCACGCCGCGGTGTGGCACTTCTAGGTGGCATCAGTCTGGGCGTGCTCGGCGCGGTGCTGGTGGCGCTGGGCGCCGGTCGCATCGCCGCGCTGTTCAGCGGCGTCGGCCAGGAGGTCTTCAACGCGACGGTGCTGTTGGCGGCGGTGCTGATGATCGCCTGGCATGTCGTCTGGATGGCATCGCACGGGCGCGAACTGGCCGCGCGCATGCAGGGCGTGGGGCAGGCCGTGCGCGCTGGCGCCAGCCCGCTGGCCGTGCTGGTCGTGGTGGTGGCGCTGGCGGTGCTGCGCGAGGGCTCCGAGGTGGTGCTGTTCCTCTACGGCATGCTCGCCGACGGCGCCGGCCACCTGAGTGCGGGACTGGCGCTGGGCCTCACGGCCGGCATGACGATCGGCTTGCTGCTGTACTTCGGTCTGTTACGCATCCCGCTGCGGCATTTTTTCGGCGCCACCAATGCGCTGTTGATCCTGCTGGCGGCCGGGCTGGCGGCGGACGCGATGGCGTTCCTGGTGCAGGCCAACTTGCTACCGGCGCTGGGCGAGCCGCTCTGGAATACCGGTGCGCTGCTCAGCGAGCGCTCGCTGCCGGGCCAGGCATTGCACGTGCTGGTGGGCTACACCGCACGGCCGACGCCGATCCAGTTGCTGGCCTGGCTGGCGACGGTCATGTTGCTGAGCGTCGGCATGCGCTTCGCGGGGAGGCCGGCGCGCGGGATGCGCCCGGAGGCGGCACGACGCGCCATGACCGACTGAATTTTCCTCGTTCCGCAATCACTGTGCCGCCGCGGCGCGCAGGTTCCGTTCGCTTCGATTCCAGACACCAGGGGTATTCCGATGATCCGCAACCGATTGTTGATTCGCTGCCATCGCGCGCTCGCGCTGCTGCTGCTCGCGTGCGTACCGGCGTTGACGCAGGCTGGCCCCGCGTCCAAGGTTTACACACCCCAGGTCAGCTACGGCGAGTGGGAGCTGGAGCTGCGCGGCGGTGCCCAGCAGTGGCCTGGCCAGTCCGGCGACCGCGCGCAACAGTATGTCACCGACATTGGCTACGGCATCGCGCCACGCTGGTTCACCGAACTCGCGGTGTTCTACGCCAAGATGCCGGGTAATGCCGCGCGGATCGAGGGCTACGAATGGGAGAACGTGTTCCAGCTGACCGAGATCGGCGAATACTGGATGGACGTCGGCCTGTTCGCCGAAATCGCCCACGATCGGATCGAGAAAAAGAATTACATCGAGCTGGGGCCGATGTTGCAGAAGGAATTCGGTCGCGCCCTGGTCAACCTCAACCTGCTGTTCACGCGCGGCCTCGCCAGCGATCGCGAGCCCGGCACCGAATTCGAGTACGCATGGCAGTGGAAGTGGCGCGGCAACGCGCTGTTCGAGCCGGGCCTGCAGGGTTTCGGCTCGTTCGGTCGCATCGGCTACCTGCATGCCGCCGAGAACAAGCTCGGTCCGGCATTCTTCGGACGCGCCGCGCTGGGTGCCGGACGCACGCTGAAGTACGACGCCGCGCTGCTGTTTGGTACCGTCAACGGCTCGCCCGACCGCACGCTGCGCTTCCAGTTGGAATATGAGTTTTTCTGAGTGGTCGCAGTGGCGCAGTGCAACTTCGCGTGCGCAAGCACCGCTGAATCCGAGCGGCGCTACATGCGGAACACGCCGAAGCGCGTGGATTCGATCGGGGCGTTGAGGCTCGCCGAGATCGCCAGCCCCAGCACGCGCCGCGTATCGATAGGATCGATGATGCCGTCGTCCCACAGTCGGGCGGTGGCGTACCAGGGATGGCCCTGGTGCTCGTACTGCGAGCGGATCGGAGCCTTGAAGGCTTCCTCATCTTCGCTGCTCCAGATCCTGCCCTGCGCTTCGAGGCCGTCGCGGCGCACCGTGGCCAGCACGCTGGCGGCCTGCTCGCCGCCCATCACGCTGATGCGCGCGTTGGGCCACATCCACAGAAAGCGCCCTCCGTAGGCGCGCCCGCACATGGCGTAATTGCCAGCGCCGAAGCTGCCACCGATGACCACGGTGAACTTGGGTACCGCGGCGCAGGCGACGGCGGTGACCATCTTGGCGCCGTCACGGGCGATGCCGCCATTTTCGTATTTTTTCCCCACCATGAAGCCGGTGATGTTTTGCAGGAATATCAGCGGCACGCCGCGCTGTGCGCACAGCTCGATGAAGTGCGCGCCTTTGAGCGCGGACTCGGAAAACAGAATCCCGTTGTTGGCCACGATGCCCACCGGGAAGCCCCACAGGTGCGCGAAGCCGGTCACCAGCGTCTTGCCGTAGCGTGCCTTGAACTCGTGGAACTCGGAGTCGTCGACCAGGCGCGCGATGATCTCGTGTACGTCGTAGGGTTGGCGCGCGTCCAGCGGCACGATGCCGTACAGTTCATCGGCGGCAAGGCGTGGCGCGCGCGGAGCTTGCGGCGGCTGCGGTGCGGCGGGGCGGTTGCTCTGGGTGATGGCATCGCGCGCCAGTTGCAGGGCGTGGCGGTCGTTCTCGGCGTAGTGGTCGGCCACCCCCGAGATCGCGGTGTGCACATCGGCGCCGCCCAGCGCCTCGGCATCGACGATCTCACCGGTGGCGGCTTTCACCAGCGGCGGACCACCGAGAAAAATCGTGCCCTGGTCCCTGACGATGATGGTCTCGTCGCTCATCGCCGGCACGTAAGCGCCACCGGCGGTGCACGAGCCCATCACCACCGCGATCTGGGCGATGCCCAGCGCGCTCATGCGTGCCTGGTTGTAGAAGATGCGGCCGAAATGCTCGCGGTCGGGAAACACCTCGTCCTGCAACGGCAGGAAGGCGCCACCGGAATCCACTAGGTACACGCAGGGCAGGCGGTTTTCCAGCGCAATCTCCTGCGCGCGCAAGTGTTTTTTCACCGTCATCGGGAAGTAGGTGCCGCCCTTGACCGTGGCGTCGTTGGCGATCACCAGCACTTCGCGACCGTGCACGCGGCCGATGCCGGCGATCAGCCCGGCAGCCGGCGCCTGGCCCTCGTACATGCCGTGCGCGGCCAGCGGGGCGATTTCAAGAAACGGACTGCCGGCATCCAGCAGCACGCTGATGCGCTCGCGCGGCAGCAGCTTGCCGCGTGCGCAGTGCTTGTCGCGTGCTTTGGCGTCGCCACCGGCGGCGGCGCGGTCCAGTTGCTGGCGCAGATCCGCCACCAGGCTGCGCATGCGCTCGGCGTTAGCGAGGAACTCGGGGGAGCGCGCATCGATGCGCGTGGTGAGAATGCTCATGCTCTCGGCCGCTTGAATGCCTGTGCATGATAAGGGCGTGTCGGTGGCGGCGATACCCGCGCGCGGACGATTCCGTGGACAAAAAAACCGGCCGCAACTGCGACCGGTTTTTCGTGATCGGGATGAACCGATCAGCCGCCGTGAGCAGCGGTGCTGGGTTCAGCCGGAGCCGCAGCCGTGGTGGCCGGAGCCGGGGCAGCGGTGCTGGCCGAAGCCGGAGCAGCGGCCGTGCTGGACATGGCCGGGGCCGGAGCCTCAGTCGGTGCCATGGCAGCCGAACTGGCGGCGGCCGGAGCCTGCTCGCTGGATTCCTGATGGCTGCAAGCAGCCAGCAACGCAACCAGCGAAGCCGCAAAAATGATGCGGGTGAGCTTCATTGTGTGTCTCTCCTAAATGCCGTGAGTGCCAAAGGATGGCCGCCATATTAAAACGCGACTTTAACGCCGGCGCCAGTGGGAGCATGCCACAAAAACGCACTCCCGCAAGCGGCCCGGCTTCCAATCGTCGTCTGCTCTGCGCTGACGCGGGCCCGACGTCAGCGCAGAAAACCTGTCCGGTACAAAGCCGCCGCAATGAATTCCCCATTGCTGCAAGCTCGGCCATTGTGGGCGCAAGCGCCGCGTAACGACCGGTCAACCCGGAAACCATACTGCTATTTAACGACAATACACGCGCGCAAGCCAGTGCAGCACAAGGTCGCGGCATCAGCGGCGCGGGTTGCGCGCATACGATTTCAAGCCAATTCGATGGCGATGGCGGTGGCCTCGCCGCCGCCGATGCACAGCGCTGCGACGCCGCGCTTGACCTTGCGCTGGGTCATGGCGTGGATCAGAGTCACGATCAGGCGCGCGCCGCTGGCACCGATGGGGTGACCCAGCGCGCAGGCGCCGCCGTGTACGTTGAGGCGTTCGTGCTTGATGCCCAGCTCGCGCATCGGTGCCATCGCCACCACCGCGAAGGCCTCGTTGACCTCGAACAAATCGACGTCCTCGACGCGCCAACCGGCCTTGTCCAGCACTTTCTGGATGGCACCCACCGGCGCGGTGGTGAACCACTCCGGCTCCTGCGAGTGGGTGGCGTGCGCGATCACGCGCGCCAGCGGCTTGAGGTTGCGGCGCACTGCGTCCTCGGCGCGCAGCAGCACCAGCGCCGCAGCGCCATCGGAAATGCTCGATGAACTGGCCGCGGTGATCGTGCCGTTGTCCTTGCGGAACGCCGGCTTGAGGCTGGGGATCTTGCCGATGTCGCAACGACCGGGCTGCTCGTCGGAGCTGAATTCGAGCTCGCCCTTGCGCGTGGACACTTTCACCGGAACGATCTCGCCAGCGAAAGCGCCGCTTTGTTGCGCGGCCAGCGCGCGACGCACCGACTCGGCCGCGAACGCATCCTGTGCTTCGCGCGTGAAGTGGTACTTGTCGGCGCACAGCTCGCCGAACACGCCCATGGCCTTGCCGTCGTAGGGGTTGGTCAGGCCATCCCAGGCCATGTGATCGACCAGCGTGCCCTCGCCGTAGCGGATGCCGATGCGCGCCTGCAGCATGTGCGGGGCGTTGGTCATCGACTCCATGCCGCCGGCGACCACGACATCGGCGCTGCCGGCGCGGATCAGATCATGCGCCAGCATCACCGCCTTCATGCCCGAGCCGCAAACCTTGTTGATCGTGGTGCAGCCGGCGCTGGCCGGCAGGCCCGCGGCCAGCGCGGCCTGACGCGCCGGCGCCTGCCCGAGATTGGCGGGCAGCACGCAGCCCATGATCACCTCGGACACTTGATCAGGCGCGAGCCCGGCGTGTGCCAGCGCGGCGCGGATCGCGGTGGCGCCCAGCGTGGGTGTGGGCACGCCGGTGAACTGGCCGAGGAACGAGCCGATCGCGGTGCGCTTGGCGCCGGCGATGATGATGTCAGACATTGCTGTACTCCGTGCGGCAGGGGGTGCCGCGAATCATGGAAAGGCCCAATTATCACGCCGTCTGTTGCGCTGCCGCAAACGTGTTCGGCGCATATTGCATCAGGACTTGCCGTGGAACAGCTCGCGCCCGATCAGCATGCGCCGGATCTCGTTGGTACCGGCGCCGATGGCGTAGAGCTTGGCGTCGCGCAGGATGCGCCCGGTCGGGTAGTCGTTGATGTAGCCGTTGCCGCCCAGCGCCTGGATCGCCTCCAGCGCCACCTGTACCGCGTTCTCGCTAGCCAGCAGCAGGCACGAGGCCGGATCGATGCGCGAGCGCTGCTTGCGGTCGAACTGCTGCGCGACCATGTAGGCATAGGCGCGCGTCGATTGCAGCGCGGTGTACATATCCGCAATCTTGGCCTGCATCAGCTCGAAGGTACCGATCGGCGCGTTGAACTGCTTGCGCTCGCGCACGTAGGGCAGGGTGATGTCCAGCGCCGCCTGCATCAGCCCGATCGGGCCGCCGGCCAGCACCAGACGCTCGCTGTCGAGGCCACTCATCAGCACGCGCACGCCTTCGTTGACCTCGCCGACGCGGTTGGCGTCGGGGATCGCGCAGTTCTCGAACACCAACTCGCAGGTGTTGGAGCCGCGCATGCCCAGCTTGTCCAGCTTTTGCGCGGTGGAGAAACCCGGCATGCCTTTCTCGACGATGAAGGCGGTCATGCTGCGGCTGCCGGCCTCACGTCCACTGGTGCGCAGATACACCACCAGCACATCGGCGTTGGGGCCGTTGGTGATCCACATTTTCGAACCGTTGGCGATCCAGTGATCGCCCTTGCGTTCGGCGCGGCACGCCATCGAGCCGACCACATCGGAGCCGGCACCAGGTTCGCTCATGGCCAGCGCGCCGATCCACTCGCCACTGCACAGCCTGGGCAGATAACGTGCGCGCTGCTCGGTGCTGCCGTTGAGAAAGATATTGTTGACGCACAAATTGCTGTGCGCGCCGTAGCTCAGGCCGACCGAACCCGAGGCGCGCGAGATTTCCTCCATCGCCACCAGGTGCGCGAGGTAACCCATGCCGCTGCCACCGAACTCGGGCGCCACGGTGATGCCGAGCAGGCCCAGCTCACCCAGCTTGCGCCAGAGGTCGTCGGGGAACTCGTTCTCGCGATCGATGCGATCCGCGCGCGGCGCGATTTCCTTGTCCGCAAACGCGCGCACGCTGTCGCGCAGCAGATCGAGGTCTTCATCGAGGGAGAACGGGCGCATGGGGGTCAGCCGGTAGCAGGGAACGGGTAACCGGTAGCTGGAAGCAGGCAACCGGTAGCCGGTAACCGGAAGCCAGAAGCGGGAGCGGCTATGGACTTGCGCAGGACTCGCAACTCGAGCAAGTGCCAGGAAGACACTTGCTCAACAATCGGGCGGCTTGCTTTTGAACGGGAGGTCGAAGTCAGCGGCAGCACGATGCAAGTCTCCGTCGCTCAGTGTGATGGAAGACTGGATAACCGGCTACCGGATTCCTGTTCCCGGTTACCGCGCTTCACTCACTGCCCACGCATGCGCCCCAGAAAGCGTGGGCCGTTGCCCATGGTTGGCAGCTTGATCTTGCCGATGGTGGCGATGCGCTCCTCGGCCATGCGGTCGGCGGCCTTGTAGGTGGCGATGCCGTCACGATCCGCGATCTGGAAGATACGCCCGACGTTGTAGTAGATCGTGCGCATCATGCGCATGGCGCGTTCGCGGTTGTAGCCGTCGATTTCCAGCGACACGTTCATCACGCCGCCGGCGTTCACCGCGTAATCGGGCGCGTACAGAATGCCGCGCCGGGTCACTTCATCGCCGATGGCGTCGTTGGCCAACTGGTTGTTGGCAGGACCGCAGATGATCTTGCACTTGAGGCGCGGCAGGGTTTGCTCATTGACGGTGCCACCCAGCGCGGCCGGGCTGTAGACATCGGCATCGACATCGTAGATATCATCCAGTCCCACCGCCTCGCAGCCGAATTCATCCACGCAGCGCTGCACCGCGACCTTGTTGATGTCGGTCACGAACACCTTGGCGCCCTGCTCGCGCAGCAGCTTGACGAATTCCAGGCCAACGTGGCCGACGCCCTGCACTGCGTAGCTGGGCTTGCCCACGTCCTCATGCCCGTACTTGTGGTTGAGCGCGGCCATCAGGCCTTGCAGGGTGCCGTAGGCGGTGAACGGCGAGGGATCGCCCGAGCCACCGTGCACCTGATGCACGCCAGTGACGAATTCGGTTTCGCGAAACACGTATTCCATGTCGTTGACATCGATGCCAACGTCCTCGGCGGTGATGTAGCGGCCGCCCAGCGATTGCACGAAGCGGCCGAATGCGCGGAACAGCGCCTCGGACTTGTCCCTGGTCGGATCACCGATGATCACCGCCTTGCCACCACCCAGGTTCAGGCCGGCCACGGCGTTCTTGTAAGTCATGCCGCGCGACAGGCGCAGCACGTCGTTCAGCGCTTCCTGCTCGGTCTTGTACGCCCACATGCGCAGTCCGCCCAGCGATGGCCCGAGCACGGTGTTGTGGATGGCGATGATGGCCTTCAGGCCAACATCCTTCTGATGGCAAAACACCACCTGCTCGTGACCGTAGGTTGCGAGGGTTTCGAAGATCATCGATGACTACTCCAGGAAATGGAGCCGCCAGCGCGGGCGGCGAAAGAAAAGTGTGGGAGCCAGCACCGGCGCGTTGCGCGCGGTGGCGAATGAAGGCCGCGGGGCCGGGGCGAGGACGAAGTATTTTACTCCGCCCCCGTATTGACGCCAGCGGCTGCGCGCTGCGGTGCAGCGGCACGCATGAGCGCGGTTGCGTGCGGTGGGGACTCAGCCGGTGAGCTTGGCCAGCAGCGTGCGCTGCGCCGAGTGCGCGGGACCGTCGCCGCGCGCAGCGCGCTCGTAGCGGCCATCCGGCTGCAGAATCCAAGCCTGCGCGTTGTCGCTGATATAATTCGCCAGCGTCTCGTCATAGACGCGTTGCGCAAGTGTTGCGTCGAGGATCGGAAAGCACACCTCGATACGCTGCATCAGGTTGCGCTCCATCCAGTCGGCGCTGGAGCAGAACAGCTCCGGCGCGCCGTCATTGGCGAACCAGTACACGCGGCTGTGCTCCAGAAACCGCCCGACAATCGAACGCACGCGGATGCGCTCGGAAATGCCAGGCAGGCCCGGGCGCAGCGTGCAGGCGCCGCGCACGATCAGGTCGATCTCGACCCCGGCGGCCGAGGCGCGATACAGCGCCTCGACTACGCCGGGCTCGTTGAGCGCGTTCATGCGCGCGATGATGCGTGCTGGCTTGTCCGCGCCAGCGTGGCTGATTTCGCGCTCGATGCGTTGCAGCAATCCCTTGTAAAGCGTGAACGGCGATTGCAGCAGGCGCGTCAGTTTGATCGTCGGTCCCAGCCCGGAAAGCTGCTGGAACACCTTGTGCACGTCCTCGCCGATTTCGGCATGCGCGGTCATCAGGCCGATGTCGGTGTATAGACGCGAGGTGATCTGGTGATAGTTGCCGGTGGACAGATGCACATAGCGACGCAGCTTGCGGCCCTCGCGGCGCACCACCAGCAGCATCTTGGCGTGAGTCTTGTAGCCGACCACGCCGTAGACCACCTGCACGCCCGCGCTCTGCAGGCGATTGGCGAGGCGAATGTTGGCTTCCTCGTCGAAGCGCGCGCGCAGTTCCACCACCACGGTCACGTCCTTGCCGGCGCGCGCCGCTTCGACCAGATGCTCGACCAGTGGTGAGTCGCTGCCGACGCGGTACAACGTTTGCTTGACCGCCAGTACATCGGGATCGGTAGCCGCCTGGCGCAGCATCTCCATCACCGACTGGAACGACTCGTAGGGATGATGCAGCAGCACGTCGCGCTTGCCGACCACCTCGAACACATTGGCGCCTTGCGCCAGCGCGGGACTGAGGCGCGGGGTGAACGGCCGGAACTTGAGATCGGCGCGATCCACCTGGTCGAAGATCGAGACCACGCGGCTGAGATTGACCGGCCCGGCGCAGCGATACACGTCCTGCTCGCTCAACTCGAAATTGGCCATCAGCAGATCGGTGATCGGCTTGGGGCAGTTTTCGGCAACCTCCAGGCGCACCGGGCGCGCGAAGCCGCGCTCGATCAACTCGGCGGTCAGCGCGCTGGCGAGGTTCTCGACTTCCTCTTCCTCCACGGTCAGCTCGCTGTTGCGGGTGACGCGGAACTGATACGAGCCCTGCACCTTGAAGCCGGGAAACATCTCGTCGGCGAACTGTTGCAGCAGCCCGGCCAGAAACACGAACTCGCAAGGCGCGTCGGAAACCTGCGCCGGCAGGCGGATCAGTCGTGGCAGCGAGCGCGGTGCGCGCACCAGCGCCATGTGTCCGGCGCGGCCGAAGGCGTCGCGGCCTTCCAGCACCACGGCGATGTTCAGGCTCTTGTTAAGAATGCGCGGGAACGGATGCGCCGGGTCCAGCCCCAGCGGCGACAGCACCGGCAGGATCTCGTTGCGGAAATAGCCCTGCAGCCAGCGTTTCTGGCGCGCGCTCCAGCGGTCGCGGGTGAGGAAGCGCACACCTTCCTCGGCCAGCGCCGGCTGCAATTCCTCGGCCCACACGCGGTATTGCTCGCCGACCAGCTCCAGCGCGCGTTCGCGGATGCGCGCCAGCACTTCGCCGGGCGCCAGCCCGTCCGGGCCGGGGCGCGCATCGCCATAGCTGATGTGCTGGCGCAACACGGCGACACGCACCTCGAAGAACTCGTCCAGATTGCTGGACGAGATGCACATGAAGCGCATGCGTTCCAGCAGCGGCATGCGCGGATCGCGCGCCTGCGCCAGCACGCGGAAGTTGAATTCCAGCGCCGCGAGTTCGCGGTTGAGATACAGCTCGTTGCGGGAAAGGTCGGTCAATGCGTCCATGGATCGGTCCGTGCGGCCCGCCAGCATCGCGCGCGCGGCGATTTGCGGCAAGCCTGCGCCTGTGCTGCCTCAGTCCACGGGCGCCGCATCGGCTGCGGCGATCGGCAGCAGCATGCGCGCGGCCGGGAACAGCGCGGTGAAGGTCGAGCCTTGGCCTGGCTCGCTGCGGATCTCGATGCGCGCCTGATGCATGCCCAGCGCGTGCTTGACGATGGACAGTCCCAGTCCGGTACCGCCGCTGTCACGCGAGCGGCTGGAGGATACGCGGTAGAAGCGCTCGGTGAGACGGCTGATGTGATGTGCGGGGATGCCGTAGCCGGTGTCGATCACCGAAAATGCGCCGTTGCCATCGTCGCGCCGCTCCCAGCGAATGCGGATGCCGCCGCCGCTGGGGGTGTAGCGCACGGCGTTGCTGACCAGATTCGAGCAGGCGCTGTGCAGATCCTTCAGCGAGCCGAACAAGTCGGCGGGAGTTTCGACTTCCAGCGTGATGCGGTGGCGGCCCTGGCTGAGCGCCTCGGCCTCGCGACGCAGCGTGGCCAGCAGTGGCGCCATCGCCACGGGCTCCTCGTTGGCGCCGGTCTGGGTTTCCAGGCGCGACAGGGTCAGCAGATCCTCGACGATTTGCGCCATGCGCTTGGATTGCCCGCGCATGTCGTTGAGCACGCCAGCCAGTTGCGGCACGTCTTCCGGATCGAGCAATTCGAGATAGCCGTGGATCACCGTCAGCGGCGTGCGCAACTCGTGCGAGACGTTGGCCACGAAATCGCGGCGCATCTGCTCCAGCCGTGCCAGCGTGCTGATGTCGCGCGCCAGCAGCAGGCGTTGCGATTCACCAACCGGGATCAGCGACAGTGACAGATGGCGCAGCGGATCTTGCGGCGCTGGCGCGTCTTGCAAAGGCTCGTTGGCGCCCGCGGCCAGCCAGTCGCCGATGGCCGTGTCGCGCAGTTGCTCGCGCAGATTGCAGTGCAGATGCAGTGGCCGCTGCAAGCCCAGCAGGGCGCCAGCGGCGGGGTTGAACCACAGCGCGTGACATTGATCATCCAGCAGCACTACCGCGTCGGGCAGCGCCGCCACGGCGTTGCGCAGCGCACGGAACTGCGCCGCCAGCAGGCGCACGCGGCGCGGATCGTGGCCAGGGTGCGCGGGCGTATCGGCAGGCGTGACGCTGGGCGCGGGGAGGGAACGCAAACGTTGCATGGACCAGGACATCCAGATGAGCGCAAGAGCGGCGGCCACGGCGAACCCGGCCAGCGGTTGACGCACAAGATAAGCAAGCAAGGTGACAGCCAGCAGCCAGCCGCCGAGCAGAACTGCGTTGATCAGGCGGCTGCGCGGCATGCCTCAGGCGTCGGCGGAGAGGCGGTAACCGGCGCTGCGCACGGTTTGCACCATGGCGTCGAGGCCGAACGGTTCGAGGGTTTTGCGCAGGCGGCGGATATGCACGTCCACGGTGCGCTCCTCGACGTACACGCTGCTGCCCCAGATGTGATCGAGCAATTGCGTGCGCGAGTACACGCGGTCCGGGTGGGTCATGAAAAAGTGCAGCAGGCGGTACTCGGTGGGGCCGATCGGCACCGGCTGCGCGTCGGCGTGCACGCGATGCGCGGGGCCATCGAGGCGCAGCTTGCCGACCTCGACCATGCCCTCGCCATCCTCGCCCTGACTGCGGCGCAGCACCGCGCGGATGCGCGCCACCAGTTCGCGCGAGGAGAACGGCTTGACCACGTAATCATCGACGCCGGCCTCGAGGCCGTTGACGCGATCCATCTCCTCGCCGCGCGCGGTGAGCATGATGATCGGCACCTCGCGCGAGATCTGCTCCTTGCGCAGGCGCCGCGCCAAGTCCAGCCCGCTGAGTCCGGGCAGCATCCAGTCCAGCAGAATCAGATCGGGCACTTTATCCGCGATCGCCAGTTGCGCGGCGCGCGCGTCGGCGGCGTGGATCGGGTCCATGCCTGCCTTGCGCAGGGCGAATGCGACCATGTCGCGGATCGATGCCTCGTCTTCGACGATCAAGATGCGCTTTTGCACGATGCAATCCCCGGCGGTTGACGGGATTATTGCAGTCTTCCGATATTGCAGCGCGATGACAAAAATGCATCTGCGGCGTGCATTGCGTTGCTTGGAGCGGGTTGGCAGCGCTCGGCAAGGCTGTTGGCCGCGTTTGCGCAGACTGTCGCTGTCATGCACTTGTCATCAGAGACTGTCGCCGCCGTCCGCACCGACCGAGTGGGCGCGCAGGCGGCGCTGGTCCAGCACGATCGGCGTAAGCCAGGCGATGCGCGCATCGATGCGCGCGCGCTGCGCGTAATCCAGATCGGAGCGCTGACTCAGGCGCGTGAGCTGGTCCAGTGCCGCGGCGGCGTGACCGGACAGAAACGTGGCATCGGCAAAGGCCTCGGCGGCGCGGATTTTCAGCCCGGCCAGCTCGGCGGCGCGACCATAGATGCGGTACACCTCGGGGGCGTCGCTGTCGTTCAGTTGCGGGCGCAGCAGGGCTTCGGCCCTGGCGCCTTCGGCCTGGTTCGCGCCGAGGATCAGGGCACTGGCATAGTCCAGCGCGACGGCCTGGTTGCGCGGCCAGTCGTGGCTGATGCGCGCGTAGTGCGCCAGTGCTTGCGCGCGTTGCCCAGCCAGCAGTTCGGCGTGCGCCACGGCCAGGCGCAGCGGCAGGTTGTCAGGGTCTTGCGCGAGCAACGGTGCGAGCTGCTTGAGCGCGGCGTCGGCGTGGTTGCTGCGCATCAGCACCAGTGCGTAGCCGTAATGATTGGACGGGATATCGAAACTCGGATGGCGTACGAGATTGTCGGCGTAGTAGCGCGCCAGACTGTTCAAATCGGTGCTGCAGAGCACGCGCACACGCTCGCGCATCATCAGGTAGTAATCGTGTGCGGCTTTGCTGCCGGGCGCATCGCTGCGCTGCGCTGCGCTGAACCAATCATCCGGCTGTCGCAGCATCGGCACCGGCACCAGTGAGGTTTCCCACGTGGGCAGCCGCGCGCTGGTGGGGGGCAGCGATTGGCGCTGCGCCATCTGCGCCTTGAGTGTGTGCGCGCGTGCCTCGGCCTCGGCGATGCGCAGCGTGGTCACCGGGTGGTCTTGCAGCAGCGCCGGCACTTCATAACCGCCACTGTCGGCGCGCAGCAGCAGTTGCATGCGACTGAAGAATTCAGCCATGCCATCCGGATCGAAGCCGGCGTTGGCCAGCGTCTGGATGCCTACGCGATCGGCCTCGGCCTCGTCCTTGCGCGTAAAGTTGATCTGCCGCTGCAGCGCCAGACCCTTTCCCAGCGAAGCGATGGCCATGGGCGCGTTGACGTTGCTGCTGCCGACCGCCGCGGCCAGCGCGCCCAGCATGGCCAATGCATACAGCGGTGTGGTCTTCCTGGCATCGTCGAAGGCGCGCTGCAGATGATGCTGCTCGATGTGACTGATTTCATGCGCCATCACCGCGGCCAGTTCGTCCTCGCTTTGCGTCGCGGTGATCAGGCCCGAGTTGATGCCGACGTAGCCGCCGGGCGCTGCGAACGAGTTGATCACGTCCTCGCGCGGGATGAAAAAGGTGAAGCGGGTCTTGGGCGATTCGCTGCTGGACACCAGCCGGTAGCCCAGCGCGTTGATGTATTGCGTGGCCAGCGGATCATCCAGAACCAGGCCCAGCGCGCGCATCTGGCGCAGCATGGACGCGCCGTAGGCTTCGGCTTCGGCCTGGGTGAAGGCCTGGTCGGCATTGCTGCCCAGATGTGGCAGACGCACATCGTCCTGGGCGGTTGCGGCGGGGATCAGCGCAACGGCGGCGAGGCACGAGGACAGCAGCAGGGGGCGCAAACGCATGGGCGAGGCGGAATCGGAGTTGCATTACGTTAGCCGCAGTCCGTTGCGCCCGCCAGCGCGGTACAACGATCTTCAAGCCGCGCTTTGCACAACGCGGCCGCGGCTTTTGCGTGCATGGCTTGATGTTTCGCGCCTGCAACCTCATCGTGCGTGACGTGCGCGCGCTCGTTCCCATTCGCGAATGACGTGCAGAATCCTCATCTCGATTCGCCTCGAATATGTTCATCAAGCAGGAGTTCGCAGTGTCGCAGCCCCCCATCCTCATCTACACCACGGCGGTATGCCCGTACTGCGTGGCCGCCAAGAACCTGCTCAAGGCGCGCGGCCTCGGCTACAACGAAATGCGCGTGGACAGCGACCCCGCAGCGCGTGAAACCATGCTGGCGCGCAGCGCCGGGCGGCGCACGGTGCCGCAGATCTTCATCGGTGCGCAGCATGTCGGCGGTTTCGATGACCTGGCTGCGGCCGATCGCGACGGTCGCCTCGCCGCATGGCTGACGGAGCAGGGCACATGAACGAGCGCATCCAGCAGTTCACCGAATTTCGCCAGCGCATGAACACGCGCATTCTCGAGCACGACAATCAGGTCGTGCGACGCTTCTTCGCGCTGGACACGCAGTGCTACAAGAACGGCGCGCTGGAGGTGAAAACCAAGGAGATGCTGGGCCTGGTGGCATCGCTGGTGTTGCGTTGCGATGATTGCGTGAGCTACCACGTGGCGCAGTGCCGGCAAGCCGGGGTCAGCCGCGAGGAAATGCTGGAGATCTTTCAGGTCGGCCTGCTGGTGGGTGGGTCGATCGTGATTCCGCATCTGCGCCGCGCGGTGGATTTTCTCGATCAGATCGAGGCCACGCCCGAAGCGAGCGCGGCGCCGCAAGCCCCCGGCTGAGCGTTGCAAGCGATTGACTTGGCGCCGTGCGCTGCTAACATTCCGCCTTCATGTCCGCGCATCTGCCCGAGTCGGTGGACGCCTGGCGCATGGTTTCCGCGCGGCGGTCCTTTATCGGATCCTTTCCCGTTGCCAGGCTGGCGAGGCTGCGGCCGCTGCTGGCCGGTGACTCGGGGGATGTGAACTATCAGCTCGAATTCGGCCGCGATGATCTGGGCGCGGCCTATCTTGAGTTGCAGGTTCGCGCGGCGGTCGATCTGTTGTGCCAACGCACGCTGGAGCCTTTTCGCACCATGCTGGCGCTGGACCTGCGGCTCGGCCTGATCCGCGACGAGGCCGATGAATTCGCCCTGCCGCCAGGCTACGAGGCGCTACTGGTGCAGGACTCGATTCGTCTGGAGGATGTGATCGAGGACGAATTGCTGCTGGCGTTGCCGCTGGTGCCGGTGCGTCCCGGCAGCGAGAGCGCGATCGCGCCCTGGCAAGCCAAAGCGCAGGAACCTGTTGCAACGCCCCCGCATCCGTTTGCGGGATTGCACAAACTGAAACACGACTGAGAGTTATCGGAGATACCCCATGGCAGTGCAAAAAAGCCGCAAGACGCCCTCCCGGCGTGGCATGCGTCGTTCCCACGACGCGCTGGTGCCGGTGCAATTGGCTACCGATCCGACCAGCGGCGAAGTGCATCGTCGCCATCACATCACCAAGGACGGCTACTACCGCGGCAAGAAGGTCATCCAGACCCGGGCCGCTGTCGTCGACGAAGACTGAGCCTGCGGCTCCACTGCGCGCGCACGGCCGTCCAACGCGGCCGTGGACAAGCTCGAATCTTCCGGGGACAGGTCTGATGTACTCACGCATCGCCGGCACGGGCAGCTATCTGCCCAGCCACGTTGTCACCAACGCTGACCTCGAACGCCTGGTCGAAACCAGCGACGAGTGGATTCGTTCGCGCACCGGCATCCGCGAACGGCGCAAGGCGGCCGAGGGCGAAACCACCGGCGACCTGTCGTTTCATGCCGCGACTGCGGCGCTGGCCAGCGCCGGCGTCGAAGCGCGTGATCTGGACCTGATCATCGTTGGCACAACCACGCCGGATCTCATCTTCCCGTCCACCGCCTGCCTGCTGCAGCATCGCCTGGGCGCCAACGGCTGCGCGGCGTTCGATGTCAACGCGGCGTGCTCGGGATTCCTCTACGCGCTGGGCGTGGCCGACAATTTCATCCGCGCCGGCAGCGCGCGCAAGGCGCTGGTGGTCGGCGCCGAGACGCTGACGCGCATGGTCGACTGGGGCGATCGTGCCACCTGTGTGCTGTTTGGCGATGGCGCTGGCGCCGTGGTGCTGGAAGCCAGCGCCGAGCCTGGCATCCTGGCCACCAAGCTGCACGCCGACGGTGGCCACAAGGATCTGCTGTACAGCCCGGTGGGTGTGTCGGTGGGTTTCCATGCCAACGAGTCCAATGCCGGCGTGTGCATTCGCATGAGCGGCAACGAAGTGTTCAAGGTCGCGGTGCGCACGCTGGATCGCATCGTCGGAGAAACGCTGGAAGCCGCGGGTGTGGGCGAAGCGCAGGTCGACTGGCTGATCCCGCACCAGGCCAACCTGCGCATCATCGAAGCTACCGCCAGACGCTTGCACCTGCCGATGGAGCGCGTGATCGTCACCGTCGATCGCCACGGCAACACCTCGTCTGCATCGGTGCCGCTGGCGCTGGATGAGGCGGTGCGCTCGGGCAAGGTGCAGCGCGGCCAGACCCTGTTGCTGGAGGCCTTCGGTGGCGGCTTCACCTGGGCTTCGGCGCTGATCCGCTACTAATGCCGGGACCGGGGATCCGGGACTCGTGTTTGCAACGGTATTGGCGCATTCCGCGCCCACACACGCACATTGTTCGATGGCATACGTCATGAATGCAGTTTCCCGAGTCCCGAGTCCCGAGTCCCCAGTCCCGAATCTGGCATTCGTGTTCCCCGGTCAGGGCTCACAGGCAGTTGGCATGCTGTCCGAGTTGGCCGCGCAACATGTCGAGATCGAAGCGGCGTTTGCCGAAGCCTCGGCGGCCGTAAGCCATGATTTGTGGGCGCTCGCGCAGCAGGGGCCGGAGGATCAGCTCAACCGCACCGAGCACACCCAGCCGGCGCTGCTGGCGGCGGGCATCGCAGTGTGGCGTGTTTGGCGCAAGCTGGGCGGCGCGCTGCCGGAGCTGATGGCCGGGCACAGTCTGGGCGAGTACACCGCGCTGGTTGCCGCCGATGCGCTTGATCTGGACGAGGCCGCGGCCTTGGTGGCCGAGCGTGGGCGCTTGATGCAAGAGGCCGTGCCGCAGGGCGAGGGTGCCATGGCGGCGCTGCTGGGCGGCGACGATGCCATGATCGCCGAGGTCTGCGTGCAAGTCGCCGAGGGTCAGATCGTGGCGCCAGCCAATTTCAACGCACCGGGCCAGACCGTGATCGCCGGCCAAGCCGAGGCGGTGGATCGCGCACTGGCGCTGCTGGCCGAGCGTGGCGTGCGCAAGGCCATCCGTCTGCCGGTGTCGGTACCCTCGCACTGTGAACTGATGCGCGAGGCTTCGGCGCGACTGGCCGAGCGCATGGCCAGCATTGCCTGGCGCATGCCGGTGGTTCCGGTCGTACAAAACGTCGAGGCGCGCGCCTATGGCAGCATTGAATACATCCGCGCTGCGCTGGAGCGCCAACTGTACATGCCGGTGCGCTGGACCGAGAGTGTGCAGGCGCTGGCCGCGCTGGGCATCACGCGCGTGGCCGAGTGCGGGCCAGGCAAGGTGCTGAGTGGCTTGGTCAAGCGCATCGACAAGTCCATCGACGCGCGTGCGCTGGGCACGCCGGCCGAGCTGGATGCGGCGCTGGGCGCGTGGCGGGTGGCGCATGGCTGACCGGTTGGATGTCGGGGATCGCGCAGTGACAGTGGAAAATGGGCAGTCGGGAGTTGCAACTGCCAGCCAGGCTTTTGAGCATGTTGGCACGCGAACAAGTTGACGCATTGCATTGATTCGTGGAGTTTCGATGAACACTTCTCTGGCTGGTGAAATCGCGCTGGTGACCGGCGCCAGCCGCGGCATCGGCGCGGCGATCGCCGATACCCTCGCCGCCGCCGGTGCGCGCGTGATTGGCACCGCCACCAGCGCCGCCGGCGCCGAGGCCATCGGTCAGCGTCTGGCCGCGCACGGCGGGCAGGGGCGTGTGCTCAATGTCACCGACGACGGCGCAGTCGAGGCGCTGATCGAGTCCATCATCATGGAGCACGGTGCGCTGTCGATCCTGGTCAACAACGCGGGTATCACCCGCGATCAGCTGTTGCTGCGCATGAAGGACGAGGACTGGCGGGCGGTCCTGGATACCAACCTGAGCTCGGTGTATCGCACCAGCAAGGCCGTGCTGCGCAGCATGATGAAGGCGCGCAAGGGGCGCATCATCAGTATTGCCTCGGTGGTCGGCGTCACCGGCAATCCGGGGCAAACCAATTATGCTGCGGCCAAGGCTGGCATCATCGCGTTTTCCAAATCCTTGGCGCGCGAGATCGGCTCGCGTGGCATCACCGTCAACGTGGTCGCGCCGGGTTTCATCGATACCGACATGACGCGCGCGCTGGGCGAGGATCAGCGCAAGATGCTTGAAGCCACGATCGCGCTGGGTCGCCTTGGCAAGCCCGAGGACATCGCCCAGGCGGTATTGTTTTTGGCCTCGTCGGCTGCGGCCTACATCACCGGCGAGACCCTGCACGTCAACGGTGGCATGTACATGCCGTGATCGACTCCACGGGGCGCTGCGCACGGCGAGTAGCGACACCCTTGCTTTCACACTACAATGCGCCGGCTTTTTTACCGCGAGGCTATGCAACCCATGAGCACCATCGAAGAACGCGTCAAGAAGATCGTTGTCGAGCAGCTGGGCGTGAAAGAGGACGATGTCACCGCCACGGCTTCGTTCGTGGACGATCTGGGTGCCGACTCGCTGGATACCGTCGAGCTGGTGATGGCGCTCGAGGAAGAGTTCGAATGCGAGATCCCCGACGAGGAAGCCGAGAAGATCACCACCGTGCAGCAGGCGGTCGATTACATCAAGGCGCACGTCAAGGCCTGAGCCTGCGTGGTTGGCGGCCGCTGCCGCGGCGAAAACAGCAAAGCTGCGTCGCGAGACGCAGCTTTCGTTTTGTATACATCCCTGCGCTTGCGTATGGCGTGCGCAGCCAGTCAATCGGGTGTGACCCGAGGTAGGTAGAGCGTGAGCAAGCGGCGCGTCGTGATCACGGGCATGGGCATCAAGTCGCCGGTCGGCAATGATCTGGTCAGCGCCTGGTGCGCGATCCGTGAAGGCCGCAGCGGCATCGGTCCGCTCACCCAGTTCGATGCGGCCACGTTTCCCACACGCATCGCCGGCGAGGTGCGCGACTTCGATCCCGCCGCTTACGTGCCGGCCAAGGATGTCAAGAAGATGGACCCGTTCATCCACTACGGCGTCGCCGCCGCGATGGACGCGCTCAAGGACGCCGGCCTGCACCCGCACGAGCACGACGCCGAGCGCATCGGCGTAGCCGTCGGCGCGGGCATCGGCGGCATCGCCACCATCGAGCGCACCAGCATCACCTTCCACGAGGGTGGGGTGCGCAAGATCTCGCCGTTCTTCGTGCCCAGCTCGATCATCAACATGATCTCGGGCAACCTTTCGATCATGCTGGGCCTGAAAGGCCCCAACATCGCCTGCGTCACCGCCTGCACTACGGCCACGCACAACCTCGGCTTGGCCATGCGCATGATCCAGTACGGCGATGCCGACGCGATGATCGCTGGCGGCTCCGAATACGCCACCAGTGGCACCGCGGTGGGCGGCTTTTGCGCGGCGCGCGCGCTGTCCACGCGCAACGATGAGCCGATGCGCGCCAGCCGTCCGTGGGATCGCGATCGCGACGGTTTCGTGCTGTCCAACGGTGCCGGCGTGCTAGTGCTCGAGGATTACCAGCACGCGCGCAAGCGCGGCGCGCGCATCTACTGTGAACTGACCGGCTTCGGCATGAGCGGCGATGCGTTCCATATCACCGCGCCCAGCGAAAGCGGCGAGGGCGGCGCGCGCTGCATGAAGAACGCGCTGCGCGATGCCGCGCTCAATCCCGAGGACGTGGATTACATCAATGCGCACGGCACCTCGACCCCGGCCGGTGATCTGGCCGAGGTGCAGGGCATCAAGAGCCTGTTCGGCGCCGCGGCGCACAAGCTCATGGTCAGCTCGACCAAATCCATGACTGGGCATTTGCTCGGCGCCGCCGGCGGTGTCGAGGCAATCTTCTCGGTGCTGGCGCTGCGCGACGGCGTAGTGCCACCGACCATCAACCTCGATCATCCGGGCGCGGGCTGCGATCTGGATTTCGTGCCCAACACTGCACGCCAGGCGCCGCTGCGCGTGATTCTGTCCAACTCGTTCGGATTCGGCGGCACCAACGGTACGCTGGTGTTCCGCGCGCTCTGAATTCCATCAATGTACGCAGCGTGGGCTCCAGGCGCATTGGTCTGCTCGCGGAATACGGTTAGGCTTTCGCGCTGGGTCTGGCAGCGCTCACGGATGCTGCGCTGCAGGCCGTGTTCGCCGCGCGCGGCGTCCGAACGGGAGTGACGGCATGAACAAGGCGCAGGGTTGGCGCGTGACTGTGATGGCGATCATCGCCGTCGCGGTGCTGGCCATCGTCGCGGCGGCTTGGCTGTATCGCGATTACCGCGACTTTGCCGGTGCGCCGCTGGCGCAGACTGCGGCACACAGTATCGATATCCCGCGCGGCGCGACTTTGCGATCAATCATTGCAATGTTACGGCAGCGAGGCGTCACGCACGCGCCGGAGCTGTACTGGCGCGCGCTGGCCGCCAGCATGGGCGTTAGCGATCGCCTGCACGCCGGCGAGTACGCGCTCGATGCCAAGCTGACTCCGCGCACGCTGCTGACGCGCATGGCCGAAGGTCGCGTGGTGCAGCACATGTTCACCCTGGTCGATGGCTGGACCTTCGCCCAGGTGCGCGCGGCGCTGGCGCAGGCGCCCAAACTGCGCCACACGCTGCAAAATCTCAGTGACGCGCAAGTGGCGCAGCGCCTCGGCATCGACGGCCCCAATCCCGAAGGCTGGCTGTTGCCGCAGACCTACGCCTACGTGCTGGGTGATTCCGATCTGGACGTGTTGCGCCGCGCGCACGCGGCCATGCAGCGCACGCTGGCCGCGGACTGGGCGGCGCGCGCTCCGGGGTTGCCGCTGCAGACGCCGTATCAGGCGTTGATCCTGGCCTCGATCGTGGAGAAGGAATCCGCGCTGGCCAGCGAGCGACCGCGTATCGCCGGCGTGTTCGTGCGGCGTCTTGAAATCGGCATGAAGCTGCAGACCGATCCCAGTGTCATCTACGGTCTCGGCGCGGCTTACCACGGTGACATCACGCGCAAGGATCTGGAAACCGACACCGCGTACAACACGTACACGCGCTATGGTCTGCCGCCCACGCCGATCTGCATGCCCGGCGCGCCAGCACTGCAAGCCGCGCTGCATCCGGCGCCGGGCAAGGCGCTGTACTTCGTCGCCAGGGGCAACGGCACGCACCAGTTTTCCGACACCTTGCAGGAGCAAAACCAGGCCGTGGACAAATACATCCTGCACCGGCAGCCATGACACGCGGACGCTTCATTACCCTGGAAGGCGGCGAGGGCGCTGGCAAGAGCACGCTGCTCAGCGGTCTCGAAAGCTGGCTGCGCGCGCAGGGCGTCGATCCGCTGCGCACGCGCGAGCCCGGCGGCACCGCACTGGGCGAGGCGCTGCGCGCACTGCTGCTCGATCCCGCGCAGGCCGGGCTCAGCGCCGAGGCCGAATTGCTGCTGATGTTCGCCGCGCGCGCCGAGTTGGTGCGCAAGCTCATCGCGCCGGCGCTGGCGGTGGGGCGGTGGGTGCTCAGCGACCGCTACACCGATGCCAGCTACGCCTATCAGGGGGGTGGGCGCGGCCAGCCCGTCGCGCGCATTCGCGCGCTGGAGCAATGGGCCGCGCTGGATCTCAAGCCGGATCGCACGCTGCTGCTCGATCTGCCAGTGGCGGCGGCCCGCGCCCCCGCCGCGGGGC
>NZ_JBTSRB010000014.1:0-65422 GCF_054637675.1 Metallibacterium sp. | reverse complement strand
TCACCGAGTCGTTCGCGCTGTATCACGCGCTCGCCAGCCGGCATGTCCCGGTGCGGTTCATCGGCATTCCCGGCGCGCATCACATGCCGCAGGATCCCGTGCACCGCGAGCTTTACTACCGCGCGATCTACAACTGGGTGGTCGGACGGATGTAGCCATCACCTCGACATGGCTGGCTCCAATCGTCGCCAGGAAATGCCAGTCCGCGGCGCCTTGGTGCTTGACGTTTGCTCTTGCCAGTGAGCGGCGCGGCGCGAAGCGATCGGTGGCGCCTATTCTGGGCGCCTGAAACGGTAGCAGTCGATGGATTCATGGGTGGAGGGATGACTGTGAGGATTCTTATGGAAGTGACGCGCAGCCGAGCCGTGGTGGCAACATCGATGTTGCTGGCTTGGGTGTCCGCGGACGCGCCTGCTGCTGCGAGATCCGCAGCTATCGGGAGCAGAACATGAGCCGCGCCAAGCGTCATGTGGCCATTATTCGGCCGGCAGTCGAGGGCATGTCAGACTTCCTACATTGCCTCGTCTTGTCGCCCTATTTTCAGGCCTTCATCTTCGACGAACAGACGGGCGCAGGACGTGGCGGTTTACCGAAGAATCGAATGGACCGCATCGTTATTGCTTTACCGCCCCGCGCCGAACAACACCGCATCGTCGCCAAAGTCGACGAACTGATGGCGCTGTGCGGCCAGCTCGAAGCCAGCCTCACCACCGGCGAAACCACCCGCCGCCGCCTGCTCGATGCGTTGCCGCACGCGGCGTTGGCGCCCGCGGAAATGCGTGCCGCCTAGGGAAAATGCGTGCCGCCCGAGCGCGGCACGCGGGGCCGCTTCCCCCTTGCCCGCGAAGGCAGCACGGGTTCGCGCGCAACCCCCATCATCACAGCATCCCGCGGCCATCCTTCATGACAAGGCCAGCAGGGGGCGACGCGTTTCCCAAGCGGTCAGCCACGCGGGCAGATCTTCGGCGGGCATGGCGCGGGCGATGAAGTAACCCTGCGCCAGGTCGCAACCTTGCTGGCGCAGGAAATCCCAGTCCGCCTGGTCTTCCACGCCTTCGGCCACGGTCGCGATGCCCAGTTGCCGGGCCATGCCGAGGCTGGCGGTGAAAATGGCGTTGCGGGTGTTGTCGCGACAGGCGCCATGGACGAAGCTGCGGTCGATCTTGATCTCGTCGAAGGGGATGTCGCGCAGTTGCGCCAGCGAGGAATTGCCGGTGCCCAGATCGTCGATGGACAAACTGATTTTCTTCAGCCGCAAGCGCGTCAGCGTGTCCAGCGACGCGAGGGCGTCGGTCATCAGGCGGGACTCCGTCACTTCCAGGATCAGTTCTTCCGGCGTGGCACCCGAGCGGACGATTTGGCCCAGCACGAAATCCGTAAAATCCAGCCGCGCCAGATTGTCCATGGAAACGTTGACCGCGATGCGCAGCACCAGGCCCGCCTCGCGCCAGCGCCTGGCCTGCGTAAGTGCCTCGGTGAGCACGATGCGGGTCAGGTCATCGATGATGCCGTGCTCCTCGGCCACGCCGATGAACTGGTCCGGGAACACCAGCCCGTCCTCGGGGTGACGCCAGCGCACCAGGGTTTCCACGCCCTTGAGGGCGCCGCTCATCACTTCCACCTTGGGCTGGTAATAATTGACCAGCTCGCCACCGGCAACGGCACGCCGGACCTCCGCGGCGCTGTAGCGCTTGCGCGCCTCGCCGGCGGCCTTGGGTGTCGTCTGGTTGCGCCATTTTTCCAGCAGCGCGCGGATCGTTTCGGGTTGTACCGGCTTGTTCACGTGGCCCAGCACATTCAGGTGATGGGCGCGGGCAAGCCGCACCGAGGTATCCAGGATGCGCTCATCCTCGCCGCTGACCAGGACCAGGGCGCTGGTGTAGCGGATATCCACGAGCCGGCGAATGAATTCCACGCCGTCCATGCTGGGCATGTTGAGGTCGAGAAATATCATCTGCACGCCGGAAGCCTGCTGCTCCAGCAGCGTCAGTGCTTCCTGGCCGGACGTGAAGGTATCCACCCGATCCAGCCCCAGGTTGGCGAGTTGGCGCGACAGCAGTTTGAGCTGGAAGGGTTCGTCGTCCAGGAGCAAAACGCGCGGCGCCGCCATGATCAATATCCTCCCTGATGGATCGCGGCCAGAACCTCGGCCATGGCGTTGCCGAACTCGATGGCGAGGGCCTGACCCACATCGGCATCAGCCATCCGGCCAGCATGTTCCAGCCGCGCGCAGACATCACCCAGATCGAGCGCTCCGACCGAGCGGGAGGAAGACTTGAGTTTGTGGGCGCCATCGCACATCGCTTTCCAATCGCCCAGGGCAAGCGCGGATTGGATCTGCGTCGCCGTATCCTGCGCGGAACGCCGGTAGTCCCGCAGAAAATCCGCAATCACCGCCGGGTCGTCGCCTACCAGTTGGGCCAGGACCGCCGTATCCAGCAAGGCCAGGTGCTTGCGCGCAGGCGATGCGGCGGTGCCGTCCTGGGTTGCATGCGGGTCAGGGGCCGGCAGCCACTTTTCCAGCATGGCCTTGAGCTTGTCGAGGAGCACGGGTTTGGACAGGTAATCGTCCATGCCGACTTCCTTGCAATGGGCTTCGACTTCCTTGAGGGCGTTGGCGGTCACGGCGACGATGGGCAGGCGCTGGCCCTTGCCTTCCTCGCGCCGGATCGCGGCGGTGAGCCCAAAGCCGTCCATTTCCGGCATGTGCAGATCGGTGAGCAGCATCGCGTAATCACCGTGGCGCCAGCATTTCAGTGCATCATGGCCGTTGACGATGACATCCGCGGAAAAGCCCAGCAAACCGAGTTGCCGCAGAATGACTTTCTGGTTGATCGCGTAGTCTTCGGCAACGAGGATCCGTTCGCGGCGCCGTTCCACTGTCGCCTGCGTGGACTGCGTCGGGAATGTCGCGTTGACATCATCCGGGTAACTTTCCCGCTCGGGCTCCCTGGCGCGACCGGCCGCGGCCGCCACCGCCTTGAGCAGAACCCTGTGCGTCAGCAGGTTGCCCTCCACGCGCAGCAGGTCGTCATGCACATAGCGCCGCCCGCGACGCCAGCCGCGTCCGACGACGACGCAGTGAATTTCCTTTTCAGGGTAGGCGCGGGCCGTGGCGAGCAGGTCAGTCAGCGGGAATGGGGCGATGCCGGTGTCGACGACGATGATCCCCAGCCCGGGCGGATGCTTGTCTATCCAGTGTCGGGCAGCCGCAAGATCGGTCGCGCGTTCGACCACGGCCTTGTCATAGGCGAGATAGGCGGCAAGATCGTCGGCTGTCCCGTCCGCACCGCCTACGACCAGGCAGGAAAGCCCAGAAATCATTTGCAAATCGGATCCTGACGCCGCGAATCGCGACGCGGATCGACCGGCATCGTGTTGTTCGCCGCGCAAGGTGAAAGGTATGCTGGCCTTGAACTGCGAGCCTTTGCCCGGTTCGCTATGCACGGTGATTTCACCGCCCATGATGTTGGCCAGTTGCCGCGAGATGGCCAGTCCCAGTCCGGTCCCGCCAAATTTTCGGGTGGTGGAATTGTCGGCCTGGATGAAGGCCGTGAATAATCGCTTGAGCGTGTCGTTATCGATGCCGATACCGTTGTCGGCCACCCGGAACTCCAGCAGCACCCGTTGCGCGTTGCTTTCAACCAGCATGGCGCGCACCGACACGCGGCCCCTGCGCGGCTGTAGGCTGGAAAACTTGACCGCGTTGCTCACCAGATTGGTCAGTATCTGGCGCAGTCGTCCAGGATCACCGATCACCTCGGTGGGAATGGCCGGATCGGTGAACAGCGTCAGTTCGATCTTTCTCTTGAGGGCCATGATATCCATGACCTTGCATACGCCCTCGACCACGTCCGCGACGCACATGGGCACGCAGTCGATTTCGAGTTTTCCGGCTTCGATCTTGGAGAAGTCGAGAATATCGTTGATGACGGCAAGCAGGGCGAACGCCGATTCGTGGATGATATTGGCCATCTCGATCTGCTGAGCGTTGAGGCTGCTCTGCTGCAACACGTCGATCATGCCGATCACGCCGTTCATCGGCGTGCGGATCTCGTGACTCATCGCGGCGAGAAACTCCGACTTCGCGAGGCTGGCCTTTTCCGCCGCGATCTTGGCGCGTTCGAGCTCGACGTTGGCATGCCGCAGCGCCTGGTCGAGCTTTGTCCTCTCCACTTCAATCAGGTTGCGCGCGGTATTGTCGGTGCCGATCAGCAGGTAGCCGATGACTGCGTTGTGTGCATCGCGCAGGGCGGTGACCGACACGACCGCCGGAAAGCGGCTGCCATCCTTGCGGATGTAGGTCAGTTCGTAGATGTCCTCGATGCCGCGCGAGGCCTTGAATATCAATGCCTCGAAGCCGGGTGCGATCTGCGTGGTCAGCTCGGTGCTCAACGCCTTGGCGCGCGCGACCAGTTCCTGCGGGTCGGAGATATCCGCCGGCGTGATCTTGTTCAGCACTTCCGCGGCCGCATAGCCCAGCATGCGTTCGGCGCCGACATTGAAGATCTGGATGACGCCATTCGCATCGGTGGCGATGCTCGAGAAATTGGCGCTGTTGAAAATGGCGTTCTGCAAGGCGCCGGCCTTGAGCAGGGCCTCGTGGCTGCGCACCTCGGTCATTCGGCGGGCTTTGCCAGCATCACCGGCAAGGGTGGGGTCGTTTCCTTTTCTTGGCATGGTCGATTCCTGTGCAGCCAGCGCAGCCAAACTCCAGATGCAACACCCAGGCAAGGGCAGCCTGGAGCCGTCGCGATGCGACCCTACAACGAACCGGGTTTGCATGAGCGGGCGCAGAGGCCGCGACATGGGCAAGCCGCTCCCCGATTACTGCGCGGGTGGCCCGCGCAACGGCATCGATGGCGCTCACCGCGACAGCTCCGCAACGAACCTCCGTGACGCGCCTAGATCCTGCTCGACAGCATGCATTGATCTCGTTGCACCGCGAACTTGAAACTGCCGTTGCGCGCGCATCGCGTCCGTGTTGCAGCCCTGCAACGCGCAGCAGCGCCGATTGACAAGCAGTGCCCGCGCGGGATGTGATGACCCACCCGGTGCAGGCGAGACGTGCGATGTGCGGCTTTTTCGGAATTTATGATCCACAAGGCCAGGCCGAGGCGCTGCGCCCGCTGGCGCTGCGTCAGGCGCGACTGCTGCGCCATCGCGGCCCGGACTGGAGCGGCGTGTACGCCGACGCGTACATGGTGCTGGCGCACGAGCGCCTGGCCATCGTCGATGTCGCGCACGGCGCGCAGCCACTGCTGTCGTGCGATGGCGCGCAGGTGCTGGCGGTCAATGGCGAGATCTACAACCACCGCGAACTGCGTCGCGGCTTTCCCGACTACGCCTTCGCCACCGACAGCGATTGCGAGGTGATCCTGCCGCTGTGGCGCGCGCAGGGCGCGGCGTTTCTCAACGCGCTCAACGGCATGTTCGCCTTCGTGCTGTGGGATCGCGCGCGCGGCGACTGGCTGATCGCGCGCGACCCCATGGGTATCGTGCCGCTGTACACCGGCCGCGACGAGCACGGCCGCCTGTATGTAGCCTCCGAGATGAAGGCCCTGATTGGCGTGTGCGTGGAGATCGAGGTGTTTCCGCCCGGGCATTTCCTGACTCGTGGCATGCAGGCGCCGGCGCCGTACTACGCGCCGGAGTGGCGCGATTACGAGGCGGTGCGCGACGGTCCGTCCGAGCCGCTGCTGTTGCGGCAGACTTTGGAGCGCGCCGTGCATCGGCACCTGATGACCGATGTGCCTTACGGCGTGCTGCTGTCCGGCGGGCTGGATTCGTCCTTGGTGGCGGCGATCACCGCGCGCTTCGCCGCGCGCCGCGTCGAGGACGACGATCGCAGCGAGGCCTGGTGGCCGCGGCTGCACACCTTCGCCATCGGCCTCGAGGGCTCGCCCGACCTGGCCGCCGCCGAACAGGTGGCCGCGGCGCTGGGCACCGCGCACCACGGTTTCCATTTCACCGTGCAGGAAGGGTTGGACGCGCTCAGCGACGTGATCTACCACGTCGAGAGCTACGACGTGACCACGGTGCGCGCGTCCACGCCGATGTATCTGCTGGCGCGGCGCATCCGCGCCATGGGCATCAAGATGGTGCTGTCCGGTGAGGGCTCGGATGAACTGTTCGGCGGCTATCTGTACTTTCACATGGCGCCGGACGACCGCGAGTTTCACGACGAGCTGGTGCGCAAGCTCGATGCGCTGCACCTATACGACTGCGCGCGCGCCAACAAGGCCATGGCCGCGTGGGGCGTGGAGGCACGCGTGCCATTCCTGGATCGCGAGTTCATCGACGCGGCCATGCGCACCGCGCCCGCCGCCAAACGTCCCGGTGCCGGGCGCATGGAGAAGGCCATTCTGCGCGAGGCCGGGCGCGGCCTGCTGCAGGATGCGATCCTGTGGCGGCAGAAAGAGCAGTTCTCCGATGGTGTCGGCTACGGTTGGATCGATGCGCTGAAGGCGCACGCCGAAGCCAGCATCAGCGATGCGCAAATGGCCATGGCCGCGCGCCGCTACGCGGTGAACGCGCCCGCCAGCAAGGAGGCCTACTTGTATCGCAGTCTGTTCGAGCGTCACTTTCCCGGCGAAGCCGCGGCGCGGCTGGTGCCGGGTGGGCCGTCGATCGCCTGCTCCACGCCCACCGCGTTTCGCTGGTCGCAGGCTTTTGCCGGCTGCAACGATCCATCCGGGCGCGCGGTGGCGGCGGTGCATCGCCACGGCCTGCCGGAAACCGGTTGAGGCTGCCGCTCATCGCGCAACGCGTAATCCAGCGTGGCGGCCCCGCGCTCAGTGTCCGCCGGCCGCGGTCGCGCTGGCCTTGGCGATGAACGGTGGTTTGGCGAACCACATCACCCCGATCAGGGCTATGAACAACCAACCCAGCACCCAGAACAGGTCGATGGTGGACACCATGAAACCCTGCGCGGTCACCACCTGGTTGAGCACCGCCTCGGCGCCCTGGGTACTGCCGGTGACCTGGGTGAGTTGTCGCATGGCTGCGCGCGTGGTCGGCGAATACACGGTGATGTGATCACCCAGCACCGCGTGCTGCACGGCAGCGCCGCGGTCCCACACATAGGTGGTGATCGAAGCGGCGAAGCTGCCGGCCACGGTGCGCAGGAAGGTGGCCACGCCCGAGCCGGATGCGATCTCGCGCGTTTCCAGGTCGGAGAGCAGGATGGTCAGCACCGGCATGAAGAACAGTGCCACGCCCAGGCCCTGCCAGAACTGCGACCAGGCGATATCACCGAAGCTGACCATGGAGTTGAAGTCGGCGCGGTAGAACGACACCACGCCCATGGCCAGGAACGACAGCGAGGCGAGGATGCGCAAGTCGAAACGCCCTCCGTAACGGCCCACGAAAAACGTCAGCAGCACCGGCAGGATACCCACCGGCGCGGCGGCCAGGCCGGCCCATTCGCTGGTGTAGCCCAATTGCGTCTGCACCCACAGCGGCACGATCAGATTGAGTGCGAAGAACGCCGCGTAGGCCAACACCAGCACCACCGTCCCGGCGGCGAAATTGCGGTGTCGGAACAGTTTCAGATCGACGATGGGCTCGCGATCGGTCAGCTCCCAGATCACGAACACGGCCAGTGCGATGGCGGCGATGATCGCCAGCACGACGATGAAGTCCGAGCCAAACCAGTTGAGCTGGTTGCCCTTGTCCAGCAGGATCTGCAGCGAGCCCACCCCCAGGATCAGCGTGATCAGGCCCACGTAGTCGATGCGCGGACGCTGCGTCGTCTCCAAACGCTTGTGCATCTGCAGCCAGACCATGAACGAGGCGAAGATGCCGATCGGCACGTTGATGAAAAAGATCCAGCGCCAGGAATAATTTTCGGTGATCCAGCCGCCCAGCACCGGCCCGGTGATCGGCGCCACCACGGTGACCATGGCGATCAGCGCCAGCGCCTGCGGGCGTTTTTCGGTCGGATAAATCGACAACAGCAGCGCCTGCGTGATCGGATACATCGGCCCGGCCACCGCGCCCTGCAGCGCGCGAAAACCCACCAGCATGCCCATGCTGACGGCAAAGCCGCACATCGCCGAGGTGATCGAAAACAGCAGCGTGGCTAGCACGAACAGGCGCACTTCACCGAAGCGCTTGGCCAGGAAGCCGGTCAGCGGCAGGGCGATGGCGTTGGCCGCGGTGAACGAGGTGATCACCCAGGTCGCCTGGGTGACGGTCGAACCGGTGTCGCCGGCGATGGTCGGCAGCGACACGTTGGCGATCGACAGGTCGAGCACCTGCATGAAGGTGGCCAGCGACAGGGCAAACGTGGTCAAGCCCACGTTCGCAGGGCGGTACAGCGGTTCGCTCATGGTGTGGACTCAGCCATGCCTGGCGTGTGGGGCGGCTGCGCCAGGCGCCATGGTGGACCCGGCGTTGCTGTGGATGATGCGCGCGATCAGCGCATCGGCGGCGCGCACCTGGCCGTCGTACACCGTGGTTTGCAGCACCGGTTTGCTCGGCGGCTGGCTGGCCAGCATCGCGCCGTTCTGGTCGTGCAGATTGACCTCGACCGTCATCGACAGGCCGACGCGCAGCGGGTGCTTGGCGAGCTCGCCCTGATCCAGGTCGATGCGCACCGGCAGGCGCTGCACGATCTTGATCCAGTTGCCAGTGGCGTTTTGCGCCGGCAGCAGGGCGAAGGCGCTGCCGGTGCCAATGCCCAGACCCTGCACGTGGCCGTGATACACCACGCCGCCGCCGTACACGTCGGAAGTGAGCGTCACCGGCTGGCCGATGCGCATCTGGCCGATCATGGTTTCCTTGAAGTTGGCGTCCACCCACACGTGATCCAGCGGCACCAGCGCCATCAGCGGCGTGCCTGGCAGCACGCGCTGGCCGAGCTGCACGTTGCGCTTGGCCACGTAGCCGGACACCGGCGCCAGCAACCGGGTGCGCACCAGGTCCAGATAGGCCTGGCGCAGCATCGCGGCGGCCATGAGCACGTCGGGTTGCTTGGCCAACACCGTTTCGGCGATCGGTGCGCGGCTGCTGTGCAACTGCTCGCGCGCGGCGCCAAGGGCAGCGCGCGCCGCGGCCAGCGCGTCGCCGGCGTGCTGCGCATCCTGCGCCGAAATCGCGCCGGTACCCTTGAGCTTGAGCACGCGCGCGTAATCCTGCTCGGCGCGGCGCAGTTCGACTTGGCGCGTCGCCAGCAGCGCCTGCGCCGCACCGGCACCGGCATACAGCGCGCGCACGCGGCGCACGGTCAGCGCCAGATTGGCCTCGGCGCGTTCCAGCGCCACGCGCGCGTCGGCGGCATCGAACTGCACCAGCGTTTGACCGGCGCGCACATAGTCGTTGTTGTCGGCATCGATGGCGGTGACCGTGCCCGGCACCAGCGGCGTCACCTCGACGATGTTGGCGTGTGCATAGGCGTCATTGGTGCTGGCGTACCAGCGCCCGTCCAGCCAGTACCACGTGCCCCATGCCAGCAGGGCGAGCACGACGATGATGAAAACCAGGCGCAGCAGCAGCTTGCGGCGCGGGTTGGGGGCCACCGCGGCGGCGCTCGCGGTAGGGGCGGGAGTGCTCATGGCTGGATCTCGGCAACATTAGCGGGGGCGGGAGCGCCGGTCGGCGGCAGGTAGCCGCCGCCCAGCGCCACGACAAGACTGACGCCGGCGCTGAGCCGGTCGGCGCGCAGTTGCGCCAGGCGCTGATCGGCCTGCAGCAACGCTTGCTGCACCTGCAGCACCTGCATTTCGCTGATCACACCGGCGCCGAGCTGGTCCTGCGCCAGCTTCCATGCTTCGGCGGTGGCTGCGCGCGCCTGCTCCTGCGCGCGCAGCTCGCGATCCAGCGACTGCGTCGCACTGACGCCATCGGCAACCTCATGGATGGCCTGCACCAGTACGCCGTTGTACTGCGCGACGGCGGCATCGAAGGCGGCATCCCGACCGGCGAGGTTGGCGCGCAGGCGGCCGCCGTCGAACAGCGGCAGGCTGATCGCCGGAGCGAACTGCTCGTAGTGCGAGGCGGCTTCGAACAGATTGCCCGCGCCCAGCGAAGCCAGCCCGAGCCCAGCGGCGAGGTTGATGTTGGGCAGGAAGGCCGCGCGCGCGACCTTGATCGCGCGCGCTTCCGCCTCGACGCGCCACAGCGCGGCGGTCACGTCCGGACGCCGCGCCAATAGCTCGGCGGGCAGCGTGGCCGGCAGCGCCAGCGGCGCGGCGCGCAATGGCGCGGGTGCGCGCAGGCTGTCGGCAAAGCCCGGGCCCTGGCCACACAGCGCGGCCAGTGTCAGCGCCGCGGCACGCTCGCCGCGTTGCGCGGCCTCGAGCTGCTGGTTGGCCGCGGCCAGCGCCGCGCGCGCGGTGGCCAGTTGCATGCGGTTGTCCACGCCGGCGGCAACGCGCTTGCGGGTCAGTTCCAGCAGCCGCGCGCTGCGCGCGAGATTGGCCTCGAGGATGGTCACGCTCTGCCCGGAGTAGGCGTAATCGACATAGGCGCGGGTCACATCGGCGGCTAGTTGCAGGCGCGTGGCGCTGGCCTCGACGGCCACGGCGCGCGCCTGATCCACCGCCGCTTCCCACTGCGCGCGCTGTCCGCCCCATAGATCGAAGGTGTAGTTGAAGCTGAGCCCGGCGCGCCACAGTGTGGAGTAGTGGCCGCCTAGCGGCGCGCCAATGACCGTCGGCGGAATGCGGATGCCGTCGGCCGAGACCCCGGCACCCAAGGTGGGCATGCGCGCGGCATCGGCGCCGCCAGCCACGGCCTCGGCCTGGCGCACGCGCGCGGCGGCCACGGCCAGGTCGGGATTGCTGGCCAGCGCGGTATGGATCAGATGATCGAGCTGCGCATCATCGAAGCTGTGCCACCAGTCGGCGGCGGGCCATGCGGCGGTTTGCCGCGGCACGCCGGAAAGCGTGCGGCCCATGGCCAGACTATTGGCGGCCAGTGGCGCCTGTTGCGGCCTGAGGCCGCCAGGATTGACGCAGCCGGCCAGTAACAGGGTGCCCAGCGCCAGCGCCAGCGGCTTGAGAGTTCGGGACATGGTGGGACTCAGATCGGGGTGTCGGTGGAGCTCAGGGATTCGACGATGCGCTTGAGCAAATCACGCAACGCGTCGCGCTCGGTCTCGCTCAGATCGCGCAGCGCGCGCGCCAGGGTGCGTTCGCCGCAGCCGCGCATGCGCGACCACAGCGCGGTGCCGGCCTCGGTGGGGATCACGCGCACGCAGCGGCGGTCATCGGGATTGGGCGCGCGGCGTACATAGCCCTTTTCTTCCAGGCCATCCAGCACGCGCGTCATGGCGCCGGCATCGTGACCCAGCGCTTGCGCCAGTTCGCCCGGCGCCAGCGGCCCGCACTGCGCCAGGCGCTTGAGCGCGGCGTACTGGGTGTGGTTGATGGCCAGACCGTTGGCGGCCAGCTCGGCTTCCAGTGCGCTGATGATGCGTGCGCGTGCAAGGCCAAGCAGCAGGCCGAGATTTTCCTCGGCGCCGGCGGGAAGATTGCAAACAGGATTCATGGCTTTGGTTGCGCGAGCAAGCAGTGAAGGGTTGCGAAGCTGGAACTTCGACCCACATTGACGTTCAAAGTTCAATGCCTAGGCAATAATAGTCCAAGCAACCTTATCACCGGTTACACCCCGAGGAATTTCGATGTCGCGCCGTCGCATGTTCCTGTGTGCGCTCGCCTTGGCCGGCGGCCTGCAGGTCGCTGCCCTCATCCCCGCCCACGCCGCCAGCTACGAAGTGCTGGGCGGGCGCAGCAAGACCTCCGGCTGGCGCTGGGCTGACGCTGCGTTCTTCGCTGCCGTCGGCGATGCGCGCCCCTTCACGCTCGGCAAGCACCCGTTGACCTGGGCGCCCGATGCAGAACTGGGCTGGATCGGCCCGCTGCCGGCCACCGCGCACAATGTGCACGAGTCCATGACGCATCCGGTGTGGATGGCGATGGGCGGCGCGCGCGTGTCCGGTTTCTGGCGCCAGGCCTTCTTCGGCTTCGACGTGGCGCTGACCAAGAACCGCACCGGCGCGCTGTCCAGCCCCTATGAGTTTGTTTCCACCCTGGGTTGGCAGGGCACGCACTACGTGCTGGCGCTGCGCCACATCTCCAACGCCAACCTCCACGAGCCGAACCTGGGCGAGACGATGATGCTCGTGGGATTCAGGTTTTAGCGGAGTGGGTAGCCGATAGTCGGTAGTGGGCAGTGGGGCGTAGGTAGTAGGAACTTTGCGCGCGGCTTGCTGGTTTCTCCCCACTCCCGCTCAGTGCGCCTCGGTCAGCGCCGCGGACTCGTGCACCGGCGGATCGATCACCAGCGGCGGCTGCGCGGTGGCGCGACGATGCGCGGCGCAGATATGGCCGTAGTGCAGGATGCGCTTGCCGGTATAGAGCGCGATGCGCGCGATGTCGCGGATCGGGCGGAAGTGGCTGCGGCGGAACTCGGGCTGGTAGCGCGAATCGATCGGCACCGAGACCACGCCGAGGCCCAATTCGCGGCAGGCGCTGATCAGCAGCGCGGCCTCGAACACGAAATCCTCGGCCTGCGGATCGGCCAGCGCCAGCACCGCGCGCGGGTAGTAGCGCTGCCCGCTCTGGCTGTCCGCGATCGGCACGCCGGCGCCCCAGGAGATGCCCCAATCGGCCACGGCATTGGCGCGGCGTCGCGCAGGGGGTTGCTGCTCGCGATTGCGGATGCGCGCGCCGATGACGATGTGCCGCGGATACTGGCGCGCGGCGGCGAGCAGCCGCGGCACGTCGCTGGCCAGGTGCTGGCCGTCGCCATCCATGGTCACCACGCCGTCCACGCCCAGCTCCAACGCGCGGCGGAAACCGTCGCGCAGGCCGGCGCCCTTGCCCTGCGGCGTGGGGTGCCGAATCAGGATCACCGGCAAATCGGCGATGCGCGCGGCGGTGGCGTCGCTGGAGCCGTCGTCGATCACGATGACCTGCGCGCTGACGGTCAGCGCGCCCAGCACCACTTCGCGGATCGCGCGCTCCTCATTGAGCGCGGGAATCAGGATGGCGACGCGATCGCTGGGGGTCAGGCTCAAGGTGGGTGCTCACAGTCCAGGGACAGCAGCGTGCCAGAGCCCAGCGGCCAGGTGAAGCGTCGCGGTGCGGCGCCCAGGCAAATCTCCAGCAGCGGCAGCGCGCGTGCGGCGGGACTGCCCGCATACCAGGGCTGCAAACGCGTATCGCGCGGGGCGTTGGGTGACGCGTGTCCCGCCTGCACGCGCGCATGCAGGCGCAGGCCGGGTGCGTCGTCAACGATCGGCGCCAGCAGCAGCGCGACGGCGAAATCCAGCGCGCACGGCGCGGCGTCGGCCAGCGCGCCAGCATCCGCGGCATCGAACAGCACCAGCAGTTGCGGCGCGGCGCTGGCCCGCACCTCGAGCAGCGCCGCCAGCAGCGCCGGGCCGATGCCCTCGCGGCCGCAAGCCAGCGCGCTCATCGACGCATGGCTGGCCGTGGCCATGCTCCAGTGTCCGGCTGCGGCGTTGTGCACCGAATGCGTGAAGCGTGTCGGCGAGACCTGATCAGGCGTCTGCGCCAGCGTGCTGAGGATGGCGTCGGTGTTGGCCATGTCGCCGAAAGCGCTGCAGAACACGGCGCCGATGGATGTCGCATGATGCGTACCCAATGCCTGCGTGGCTGCTTCCAGCGCCAGGCGCACCGCGTGCGGCGCGCGGCGGTGCTCGGCCGGCGCCATGCACGCGGCGGCCGGGCGTGCGCTGCGGCCGCCAGGCAGCGCGCGCGTCGGATCGCGCAGCCAATCTGCGAAAGCAGCGGCATCGTCCAGCCCCGGCGCGCACAGGCCCCAGCCGGTCACCGCAACGTGCAGCACGGCACTCATGCGGCATCTGCACGCGCAAAGGCCAGGCAGGCGTTGCTGCCGCCGAAGCCGAACGAAAAACTCAGCGCGCGCCGCAACGCGCGCTGTTGTGGCGCGAGCGCCAACTGTGCGGCGATGTCCGGCTCGGGTCTGACGCAACCGACCGTGCCCGGCACCACGCCCTCTTGCAGCGCCAGCAGCGTAAGCACCGCTTCCAGCGCACCGGCCGCGCCGAGGGTGTGGCCAGTGACGCCCTTGGTCGAGCTGGCGCATATGCCGGGCAGCGCGCGTGCGACCAGCGCGGCCTCGACGGCGTCATTATGGTGGCTGGCGGTGCCGTGCAGGTTGACGTAATCGAAGGCGTCCGCTGGCAGCGCGCATTCGCGCAGCGCCGCCAGCAGCGCGCGGGTGGCGCCCAGACCTTCGGGGTGCGGCGCGGACAAATGATGCGCGTCGCTGCTCTCGCCGCAGGCCAGCAGGCGCGGCGCGGCGGGCGCATCCACAACGCGGCGCAGCAGCGCCAGCGCCACACCCTCGCCGATGGACAGTCCGGCGCGCTCCACGTCGAACGGTCGGCACGGCACGGCATCCACCAGCTCCAGCGCGTTGAAGCCGTACAAAGTGCTGGCGCACAGCGAATCGGCGCCGACCACCAGCACGGCATCGGCGATATCCGCGTGCAGCAGGCGCGCGCCTAGGCCGAACGCCTTGGCGCTGGCCGAGCAGGCCGTGGATACGGTGAACGCCGGGCCGGCGATAGTGGTGTGCGCGCACAGCCACTCGGCCGGGCCATGCAGGTGATGCAGGCGCGCATCGGTCAGATCGTGCGGCAAGTGGCCATGATCGAGACGCCGATACGCCTGTTCGCTGGCCTCGATGTTGGCGGTGGAGGTGCCGAGCACCAGCGCCACGCGCGTGGCGCCACAGTCGGCCAGCGTCCGCGCCAGCGTCGCGCTGAAATCGTCCTGCGCCAGCGCCAGCATCAGCAGGCGATGCAGGCGCGTGTCCAGGCCAGGGGCCGGCTGTTGCGGGATGCCCTCGACGCGACCGATCCAGCACGGCAGCGGCATGCCGATTGGCGCGTAGTCATTGCGACGCAGTCCGCTGCGGCCCGCGCGCAAGGCTGCCACGTGCGCAGCGCAGCCGGTGCCCAGCGCGGACACGGCGGTAAACGCAGCAATGGCAACCGGAGTCGGGGGCACGGCGAGGTTGTCGGCGAGGGCGCGGAAGTATAGGGAACCTCGGAAAACTCCGTCTTTGGAGTGGGGTTTTTCGAAGATGAAAAGTCCGGCTCCTGTCCGGACATGTCCCGCGCATGGTCAACCGCTGGCGCGATTGGCGGGGATGACGTTCCTTTCATGCAGGGCGCTTCGAATCATTTGCCCAGCCGTTCTTTGGCCAATGCCCGCGGCAGCAACGGGTACAGCAGGTAAGCTCATTGTTTTGAACGGAGGCGCGGCATGTTCAGTGAACCGTCCGAGCGCGTCAATGTGCTGCTGCGTGGCCTGCAGGATCGCGTCTGCGTCGCGATCGAAGCTGTGGACGGCGGCGCGCGCTTCGTCGAGGACGCCTGGCAGCGCGCCGAGGGCGGCGGCGGGCGCACGCGCGTGCTCAAGCAGGGGCGCGTGTTCGAGCAGGCCGGCATCGGCTACTCGCGCGTGCAGGGCGGGCAGTTGCCGGCCTCGGCCACCGCGCACCGGCCCGAGCTGGCCGGCGCGGCGTGGACCGCGGTCGGCGTGTCGCTGGTGTTGCATCCGTGGAATCCGTACCTGCCCACCACGCACGCCAACGTGCGCTACTTCGAGGCACACCCGACCGCCGCCGCGCCGGTGTGGTGGTTCGGTGGCGGCTTCGACCTCACCCCGTTTTATCCATTCGACGAGGATTGCGCGCACTGGCACGGCGTGGCGCGCGCGCTGTGCGCGCCTTATGGCAGCGAGGTGTACACGCGCTACAAGCGCTGGTGCGACGAGTATTTTTTTCTCAGGCATCGCGGTGAGATGCGCGGCATCGGCGGCTTGTTCTACGACGATCTCAACGCCTGGGGTTTCGCGTCCTGTCAGCGTTTCACCGAGGCCGTCGGACAGGGATTCCTGGAGGCGTACCTGCCGCTGGTCGAGCGCCGCCGCGACACGCCTTACGGCGAGCGCGAGCGCGAATTCCAGTTGTATCGCCGTGGGCGCTATGTGGAATTCAATCTGGTCTACGACCGCGGCACGCTGTTCGGGTTGCAATCGGGCGGGCGCGCCGAGTCGATCCTGATGTCGCTGCCGCCGCGCCTGCGCTACGAGTACGGTTATACGCCCGCGCCCGATAGTGCCGAGGCGCGTCTGGCCGCGTACCTGCAGCCGCGTGATTGGGCGTGAATCGACCGATCCGGTAGTCGCGCCGTAAGGCCGTGGACAAGCTTGGCGCGGGTATCATGTGCATTCCGGCGCGCGGTGCGCCTCGAGGTTCGGACCCACGTGCAGCAGCCAGCAGGATGCGAATCCACGTTGCGACGGCGCTGTTTGCCGTGCGCACTGGCTGGCACGCTGGTGCTTGTTCTGGGCGGCTGCGCGATCGCCCCGCGCGTGCCGCAGCCGGATATGGCGCTGCCGGCGCGTTACGCGCAGGCGCCACGCGAAACCGCGCTGGGTCCGGCGCCGGATCTGGTGCACTGGTGGCGCAGCTTTCACGACCCGGCGCTGGATGCGCTGGTGCAGCGCGCGCTGGCGCAAAACCTCAGCCTCAAGGCCGTCGGCGAACGCCTCGCCGCAGCGCGCGCGCTGTTGACCACGCCGCATGATCGCCACCTGCCGTATGCCTCGCTGTACACCAATGAAGAGCCCACGCCGGGCAGCACGGCCAGCTACTTTCAGATCGGTTTTGATGCGATCTGGCAGTTCGGCCTGTTCGGGCGCGGCAAGAGCGAGCAGCGCATCGTCGACGGCAATGCAAACCTGGCTGTGGCGGATCTGGATGCCGTGCACGCGGCGCTGGTGGCCGAGGTCGTGCGCAGTTATCTCGATTTGTGTGCTGCCGAGCAGCGCGCGGAGCTGGCCGCGGCCATGCGGCGCATCGCGCAGCGGCGCGCGCAACTGACCGCGGTGCGCGTCGCGCAGCATCTCGATGCACCGGCGGCGAATTCAGGCGCGCGCGCCGCCGCCGCTGAAGCGGGTGCCGCCGTGACGAGTGCGGAGGCCGACGCGGCGATCGCGCGCCAGCAGCTCGCCGTGCTGCTCAGCGACGCCGAACCCGATGTCGCGCTGCCGGTGTCCGGCGCGGTGCCGCTGCCGCCGGCGCTGCCGCCCGAGCTGCCGCCGGCCGATCTGCTGCGCACGCGCCCGGACGTGCAGCGCGCCGAGGCCGCGGTGCTGCACGCGGCGGGCGAGTTGGGCATCGCCCGCGCCAACCTGTATCCGCGACTCGGTCTGGGCTGGACCGCGACCGCCTCGGCGCAGATCGCGGGCAGCGAGCTCGGCCGCATGCGCACCATTCCCAGCCTCGGCCCGATCATCAACATGCCGCTGTTCGACTGGGGGTTGCGTCGGGCGCAGGTCAGTGCCGACGGGCATCGGCTCAAGGCCGCGGTGCTGGATTATCGGCAAACCGTGCTCGCCGCCGTGGGCGAGGTCGAACAAGCCTACGCGGCGCTGCGCAGCGCGCAGGCGCAGGCCGCGGCCGCGCAGTTGAGCGCGCAGGCCGCGCAGCAGGCCGCGCGTGCGGCGGCCACGCGCAGCGCGCTGGGCCTGACCGATGGCTTCGCGTCGAGCCATGCCGCGGATGCCGCGCTGCGCGCGCGCATGGCTGCCGGCGCGGCGCGCGCCGTCGAGGGCGTGGCTTGGGTGACGCTGTACAAGGCGCTGGGCGGTGCCTCGCCGTTGGCTGGCGGCGCGCGCGCCGTTGAACCCGCCAAGGCCGCGCGCTGATGGTCGCGCTGGCGCGCAAGACGCTGATCTACGAGTGGCGGCGCTATCTGCCGGCGTCGCTGGCGGTGGCGTTCTCGGGCATGCTGCTGCTGGTGCAGTTGGCGCTGGTATTCGGCATCTTCGATGGCGCCGCGGTGTACATCAATGCCTCGCGCGGGCAGATCTGGGCAGGCTATCCGGGCACGCAAAGCATCGATTCGGGGCGCAGCATTCCACGCGACGCCGAGATGCACCTGCTGGCGGACCCGCAGGTGGCGCAGGTCGAGCCGTTCCAGTGGGTCAATGGTGACTGGCGCGGTCGCCGCGCGCTGGGCAGCGTGTCGGTATTCGTCTCCGGTGTCGACACGGCGCCCGATGCGCTGGCGTTCGCGCGCGTCATTCCGCCGACACTGCGCGCGCTGCTCAACGAACCCGGCGCGATCATCGTCGACCGCGCCGATCTGCCCAAGCTCGGCATCGGCGTGGGCGAGAGCGGCATTCTCAACGGTTATCGCGTGCACCTGGTGGGCACCACCAATGGCCTGCGCGCCCTGGGTGGGGTGAACATTGTCGCCTCCCTGGCGACCGCGCGCCGCTTGAACGTCGGTGGCGATCCGCGTCCGGCCTACTACCTGGCGCGACTGCGCGATCCCGAGCTGGCCGCCGCCGTGGCCGCGCGCCTCGACCCGCACGGCAGCGAGCGCCGCTACTCGGTGTGGACGGCCAGCACGCTGGCCGCGCGCACCGTGCATTACTGGCTGTTCGAGACCGGCGCCGGCCTCGGCGTGGTGTTCATGTCGCTGGTGGTGTTTCTGGTCGGCACGGTGATCACCAGCCAGACGCTGATGGGCGCGGTCGCCGGCTCGATCAGTGAATACGCCACGCTGAATGCGCTCGGTGCCAGCCACCGCGCGCTGAGCCGCGTGGTCATGGAGCAGGCCGGCTGGGTGGGTGTGGCCGGACTGGCTGGCGGCGGCGCGTTGTCGGCGCTGGCACTGGTAGTGGCGCATAGTCAGAACGTGCCCGTGGCGATCACGCCGCTGGGCATCCTCGCCTGCGCGCTGCTGGTGATGGGCATTACCCTGCTGTCCGGCCTGCTGGCGGTGCGCACGCTGCGCAATGCCGATCCGGCGAAGCTGCTGCGATGAGCGCCGTGACCGCCATCCGCGCACGCGATCTGGCCAAGAGCTTCATCGTGGGCAAGGTGTCCACGTGCGTGCTCGAGGGGCTCAGCGTGGAGCTGGCCGGCGGCGAGCTGACCTTGCTGTCCGGCCCATCCGGCTGCGGCAAGAGCACGCTGCTGGCCATCCTCAGCGGCCTGGAACGCCCCGATGCCGGCAGCGTCGAGGCGCTGGGCGAGCCGGTGTGGTACTTGAATCGCAAGGAGTTGCAGCGCTTTCGTCTGCACCACATCGGCTTCGTGTTTCAGGGCTTCAACCTGTTTCCGGCGCTGAATGCGGTGGAGCAGGTGGAGCTGCCGCTGAGCTATCTTGATCTGGGCGCGGCGGAAACCCGGCGCCGCGCCGAGGCCGCGCTGGAAGAGGTTGGCCTCGGCCATCGGCGCATGCTGCGCCCGGCGGAACTGTCCGGTGGCGAGAAGCAACGCGTGGCGATTGCGCGCGCGATGGCCAAGCAACCGCAACTGCTGTTCGCCGATGAGCCCACCAGCGCGCTGGATTCGGTCAGTGGCCAGACGGTGATCGATATCCTGCATCGCGCCGCGCGCCAGCATGGCACCATGGTGTTGTGTGCCAGTCACGATCCGCGCCTGATCGCGCACGCCGACCGTGTGCTGCGCATGGAGGACGGGTGCGTGCTGGCCGACGAGTACCACCCGCATCCGGCTGTCGCCGAGGAACCTGTCGCATGAACAAAGCCCTGCCCCTGCTCGTGACCCTGTGTGCCGCGTTGCTGCTGTCAGCCTGCGGCGCTGCCACCACTGGCGGCGATCCGGTTGCCGCGCCCGCGCCGGGTGATTATGTCGCCGTTGCGCGCGGGCAGGTCGGCGTCGAGGGTGGCCTGCTGCAGGTGCGCGCGGCGGTGCCCGGACTGGTCAAGGCCGTATCGGTGGCCACCAACGCCAAGGTCGCCGCGGGTCAGACTCTGGTGCGACTGGACGATGACGCGGCGCATATTGCCGTGCAGCTGGCTGGTGCGGATCTGGCGCAGGCGCGCGCGCAGCAGGCCGAACTGATCGCCGGTCAGCCGGCCGCGGAACTGCGTGCGCAGCGTTTGGCCGCCGCCGCCGCCGCCGATGCCGCTTCCGGTCAGGAGTTGGCCGAAGCGCGCGCGGCGCTGGGCGAACTCAAGGCGCGCGTGCAGGCCGCCGCCGCCGCGGTGCAGGCCGCGCAGGCGCGCCTGGATGCGGCGCGCTATCAGCTTGCGCTGTACACCGTGCATGCACCGGTGGCTGGCTACGTGGCGCGGCGCATGGTGCAGGTTGGCGCACGGGTCAGTCCGGACGATGCCGAGCCGCTGCTGGAATTGCTGCCCGAGCGCCCCTTGATCGTGCGCGCGGAATTGAATGAGGCCTACGCCGACAAGGTGCGGCCGGGCATGCGCGCCGAGGTCGTGCTGGATGCCGGCGGCGGGCGCAGTTATGCCGCGCACGTGCTGCGCCTGGGGTTGACCTACGGCGCGGTGCAACTGGGTCCGCAGCACAATCAGCCCGACGATGCGCGCGATCTGGAGTGCGTGCTGCAACTCGATGCGCCGGGCCTGCGCGTGGGCCAGCGCGTGCGCGTTCAGTTCCTGCCCGAAACCGTGCGCACGGGTGCTGAATGAGCCATTCACGCAACTTTTATTACGGCTTTGTGGTCATAGCCGCTGCTGTTATTGCTCGTGCCGCAGCGCCCGGCGCCCGTTTTTTCCCATGACTCCAGGATTATTCCGTCCATGAATGAGTGGACCATCGTTTGTGATTTCGACGGTACCGTCAGCGTCGGCGATGTCACCGACCTGCTGCTTGAGCGCTACGCTGCGCCCGGCTGGGAGGAGCTGGAAACCGCCTGGCAATTGGGCGAGATCGGCTCGCGCGCGTGCCTGGCCGGACAGATCGCTCTGCTGGACGCCAGTCCGGCGCAGCTCGATGCGGCGATCGCGTCGATCACCATCGACGCGGCATTCCCCGCGTTCGTCGCCGATGCGCGTGCGGCGGGCGTGTCGCTGACCGTGGTCAGCGACGGCCTTGATCGTGCCATCCGCGCGCTGCTGACGCGCTACGGCCTCGGCGACTTGCCGATCGTGGCCAATCACCTGGAGCAATCCGGCGCGCGCAGCTGGCGCCTGGAGTTTCCGCATTCCAACCCCGGCTGCCGCGCCGCCAGCGGCACCTGCAAGTGCGAGCGCGCCGAGGGCTTGCGTCGGCTGGCGCCCAGCGTGCTGCTGATCGGTGACGGCAGCTCCGATTTCTGCGTCGCCGGCTCGGCCGATTTCGTCTTCGCAAAACACCGCCTAATCGCGCATTGCCGCGAGCGCGGCTACGCGCACCTGCCCATGCACGGTTTCGTCGACGCGCGCGCGGCGCTGTCGCGCCTGCTCACTGGCGAGCTGCATGCGCAACCTCATCGTTTTCATCAGGACACCTGATCCATGCCGCACGCCGATCCTCATCACGTTGTTCCTTTCGCCAGCGCGCCCGCGCGCAGCGAGGCTGATCTGCTCGCCGATGAGGCCCGCTACTGCTCGTTCGGTGACACGGTGCACTACACCGAGCCACCGAAGATCTTCGCGCGCTGCGAAGGCAGCTACATGTACGACCGCGCCGGATTGCCATATCTGGACCTGCAGATGTGGTATTCGGCGTGCAATTTCGGCTATGCCAACCCGCGCCTCAACGCCGCGCTCAAGCACCAGATCGACACCTTGCCGCAGGTCGCCAGCCAGTACCTGCACGTTGAAAAGATCGAGCTGGCCAGGATCATCGCGCAGGACGCAGAGCGCAAGTTCGGCCTGCCGGGGCGCGTGCATTTCAACGTCGGCGGTGCGCAGGCGGTCGAGGATTCGCTCAAGCTGGTGCGCAATTTCAAGGGCGGCAAGAGCCTGATGATGGCCTACGAGGGCGGCTACCACGGCCGCACCCTGGGCGCCTCAGCGATCACCTCCAGCTACCGCTACCGGCGCCGCTACGGACACTTCGGCGACCGCGCCATGTTCCTGCCGTTTCCATACCATTTCCGCGGACCCAAGGGCATCAGCAAGGAAGAGTACGGCGAGCAGTTGGTGCGCGAGTTCGCGCGTCTGTTCGAGACCGAGTACTACGGCGTGTGGGATCCGAAGGCCGGCGAATGCGAGTACGCGGCGCTGTATGTCGAGCCGCTGCAGGGTACCGGCGGCTACGTGCTGCCGCCCAGGAACTACTTCGCCGGCATCAAGAAGGTGCTTGAGCAGCACGGCATGCTGATGGTGGTGGATGAAATCCAGATGGGTTTCTACCGCACCGGCAAGCTGTGGGGCATCGAGCATTTCGGCGTCAAGCCCGACGTGATCGTGTTCGGCAAGGCGCTGACCAATGGACTCAATCCGCTGTCCGGGCTGTGGGCGCGCGAGGAACTGATCAATCCCAAGCAGTTCCCACCCGGTTCCACGCATTCGACCTTCAATGCCAATCCACTGGGCACCGCGGTGGGTCTTGAAACCATGCGCATGCTGGCCGAGACCGATTACGAGGCGATGGTGTCCGCTAGTGGCGCGCACTTCCTCGCCGGACTGCGCGATTTGCAGCAGCGCCATCCCGAGATCGGCGACGTCGACGGACTGGGCCTGGCGCTGCGCGCCGAGATCTGCGAAGCCGACGGCTTCACGCCCAGCAAGAAACTGGTCGACCGCATGGTCGATATCGGTCTGGCCGGTGATCTCGATCACAACGGCAAGAAGATCGGCCTGGTGCTCGACATTGGCGGCTACTACAAGAACGTCATCACCTTCGCGCCCTCGCTGCACATCAGCAGCGCGGAGATCGACCTCGCCATGAGCCTGCTCGATCAGTTGCTGACGCGCGCCAAGCGTTCGCCGTGATCTGACGGTCGTTGCGGCGGGTGCGTTGTGCGTGTGCCCGGCGTGCCTGTTCGAGCCTCTACAATCGTGGTATGGAAATTTTCAAGATCTTCACCGTCGAGGCGGCGCACCGGCTGACCGCGGTGCCACCAGGGCACAAGTGCGCACGTCTGCACGGACATTCGATTCGCATCGAGGTGCACGTCAGCGGTGAGCTTGATGCGCATCTGGGGTGGGTGTGCGATTTCGCCGACATCAAGCGCGCGTTCCAGCCGCTGTACGCGCAACTCGACCACAATTACCTCAACGATCTGCCGGGCCTGGACAACCCCACCAGCGAGCTGATCGCGCGCTGGATCTGGCAGCGGCTCAAGCCGGAGTTGCCCGGTCTTAGCCGCATCGTGGTGCACGAGACCTGCACCGCCGGTGCCAGCTACTGCGGCGACGGAGTGCTGCCTGGACGCTGACCGCGCGCACTGCATACATGCTGTGCAGCAGCATCTTCCGTCTCGTGGCGCTTGTGCGTCGCGTGCGGAACCCCTCCAATAGTGGAAACAGAGGCTGAATGCGTCGCGAGCACACCATGTTGCATCGCACCAAAAGTGGTGCTAGGCTTTCCTCACGCTGAAATCCAAGCCTGAGGAGGCTGCCATGAACAACACTGCTTTCAACACCACCGCATGGACTGACGCCGTGACCGGCGCCGGCCGTGATCTGCAAACCGCTGCGCTGAAGGCGCAGACGCTGAACTTCGATACCTTCGGCACCCTGCTGGGTCAGCATTTCGACATGCTGAGCAAGCAGAGCGAAGCCGCGCTGGCCTTTGGCCGCGAAGCCTTGGCCGCGCGCGACGCCGAGTCCGCCAACGCGCTGATCAGCAAGGGCATCGCCACCGCGCGCAGCCAAGCCGAAGCCGCGCTGGCCCACGGCCGCAGCGTCGCGAGCACGCTGAACCGTCACGCCGAGGCCATGCAGAACCTGGCCGAAAAGCAAGTCGCGCAGGTCAAGCCCATCAAGGGCTGATCCGCCACTGCAGTCGAAATACCGCGGAAGCTCCCTCCCTCTCGGCTTCCGCGGCTCCTGACGGGCCGGCTTGACCGGCCCGTTTTTTTTAGTGGTGCGCGCCTGCTCGCGGCACGGCAGGAAATCGTGAGGCAGGCATTGCCGTGCGCGCAATGCGGCTGTTATCCTTTTACGGCTTTGAGGCAGGTAGTCGGCAGGCTCGCGATGCGGGCTGGACGCGAGGCGGTGTCGATGCACAGCTCGATTGCAGGCGGCAGGCGCTTCGCGGTACGCAGCATCGCGCTGCAGCTTGGCGCCACGGTGTTGCTGGCCATGGTGTGGGCTGCGACGCAGGGGATACCGGCGGCGCTGGCGGTGGGTTTCGGGGGTGGTGCGGTGGCGTTGGGCAATGCGCTGTTCGCACTGCGCCTGTTTGCGGTGCGCGTGGCACCCGCTCGGCAGGTGTTGCGCGGGGTCTACGCCGGCGAGGCGCTGAAGCTGGGACTGGCGTTGTCCTTGCTGTACGTGGCTATCGCCGTGCTCAAATTGCCGTTCCTGCCTTTGCTGGCGGGCCTTGTGCTGGCACAAATCGTGTTTTGGATCGCCCTTGTTGCAATCAGGTGAGCGGATGTCTGGTAGTGCGGAGCAAGCCGCCGGCGGCGGCATGACTGAATACATCCACCACCATTTGCACAACTTGCAGTGGCACGTGGGTGCGGGTCCATTCTGGGTCATCGACATCGACACCGTGGGCGTCACGCTGGTGCTGGTGGCGATTTTTCTCGGCGTGTTCATCCTCGCCGCGCGCCGTGCCCATGCCGGCGTTCCCGGGCGCTTCCAGGCCTTCGTCGAGATGCTGATCGTCGGCATCGATGAGATGGTGCGCGAGACCTTTCACGGTTCCAGCAAGCTGATCGCGCCACTGTCACTGACCATTTTTGTGCTGGTGTTCATGATGAACTTCATGGACATCATCCCGGTCGACTTGCTGCCTTGGCTTGGGCGCGAGGCCGGCTTGCCTTACCTGCGTGTGGTGCCGACCGCCGATCTCAACACCACCGTCGGCATGGCGCTGACGGTATTCGTGCTGATCCAGTACTTCGGCCTCAAGCACAAGGGGCCGCGCCTATTCTTCAAGGAGATGTTCACCGCGCCGTTTCACGCGCATGGTTTCGCGGCCGTTGTGCTGGCGCCGGTCAATTTCCTGCTGCGCCTGATCGAGGAGGCGGTACGCCCGGTTTCCCTGAGTCTGCGACTGTTCGGCAACATGTTCGCGGGCGAGTTGATCTTCATCCTGATTGCGACGATGACCCTGGGCGCGAGTTTGGCGCATGGCCTGACCTATGTAATGGGTCCCGTGCAGTTTCTGTCCGACTTCGTGTGGACAGCCTTCCACATCCTGATCATCACCTTGCAAGCCTTCATTTTCATGATGCTGACCGTGGTGTACCTGAGCATGGCCTCGGAACAGCACTGATTTTCCCCTCATAAACCCAATTCTTACTGCGGAGAACACCATGCAGCACCTTGATCTGATCGCCAATGTCATGGGCATGACGCTGATTGCCGCCGGCCTGTTGATTGGCCTGGGCGCGCTCGGGGCCGCCATCGGCTTCGGCATTCTGGGCGGTAAATTTCTCGAGGGAGCGTCGCGCCAACCCGAGTTGACGCCGATGCTGCAGGTCAAGATGTTCATCGTCGCCGGCCTGCTCGATGCGATTCCGATGATCGGTGTGGCGATTGGTCTGTACTTGATCTTCGCCAACCCGTTCCTGTCGGCGCTGGGCCTGAACTCGAAGTAATCGATTGAAACCCTCAAGCCACATGCGGACGTCGCGGGCAGTCGCCGCGACCGTAGCGGGAAGCCTGCAATGAACATCAACCTCACGCTCATCATCGAGGGCCTGGCATTTTTCGCCGTGGTGTTGCTGGTGATGAAATACGGATGGCCGCCTTTCATGGCGGCTATCGAAGAACGCCAGAAGCGCATTGCCGAGGGGCTGGCTGCCGCGGAACGCGCACGCGCCGAATTGCGCGATGCCGATGCGCGCGTGGCCGAGGAGATCAAGGCCGCGCGTCATCAGGCCGCGGAGATCATCGATCGCGCCCAGCACCAGGCCAACCTGTTGCTGGACAAGGCGCGCGAGGATGCCATCGCCGAGATGCAGCGCCACAAGGCCGCCGCCGAAACCGAGATCGCCGCGGCCACGGTGCGTGCGCGCGAGGAACTCAGCATGCGCGTCGGCGAACTGGTGCTGGCCGGTGCCAGCAAGATCCTGCAGCGCGAGGTGGATGCCAACACCCATCGCCAGATGCTGGATGAACTGGCGGCCGAGATCTGACCATGGCGCAGGCGCTGACTCTTGCCCGGCCTTACGCACGCGCCGCGTTCAGCGCGGCGCGCGCCGACCAGCAACTGGCTTCGTGGTCGGCGTGTCTTGCGTTCGCGGCGCAGGTCGCGCTCGACCCGCAGATGATCGCGCTGCACGGCGATCCGCGCGTGACGCCGGGACAGATGCAGGCGCTGCATTTGCCACCGGATGCGGCCAGCGGTGGCGCGTTCGCGCGCTTCCTTGAAGTGCTGGCCGAGGCCGGACGGCTGAACCTGCTGCCGTTCATCCGCGACGAGTTCGATGCCTTGCTGCGCGACGCCGAGGCCACGCTAGAGGTCAGCGTGACCAGCGCGCAGGCGCTGGACGAGGCCGCGCAGGCGTGCCTGAGTGAATCACTGGCACGTCGCTACGGACGCCGCATCCAGTTGAACCTGCGCCAGGATCCGGCGCTGGTCGCCGGCGTGGTGCTCGAGGCCGAGGGCGAGGTGATCGACGGCTCCATGCGCGGACGTCTGCAGCGCCTCGCCGGCGCGCTGGCCCACGGCAATTGACTTGTAGCGCCCAGGCCACACAACGCATTCACATTCTGCGACCGCCCCGCTTGCGCGGGGCTCCACGGGAAGAAGTCCATGTCCAGCACCACGCTCAATCCTTCCGAAATCAGCGAGCTGATCAAGCACCGCATCGAGCAATTCAAGCTCGGCGCCGAAGCACGCAACGAGGGCACCCTGATCAGCGTATCCGACGGCATCGTGCGCATCCACGGCCTGGATGACGTGATGCAGGGCGAGATGATCGAGCTGCCTGGCGAAACCTTCGCCCTGGCGCTCAACCTCGAGCGCGATTCGGTGGGCGCCGTGGTGCTGGGCGATTACCAGCATCTGCGCGAGGGCGATCGCGTCAAGACCACCGGACGCATCCTCGAAGTGCCAGTTGGCGAGGCGTTGCTGGGGCGCGTGGTGAACGCGCTGGGACAGCCCATCGACGGTCGCGGCGCGATCGCCGCCAAGGGCACCAGCCCGATCGAGAAAGTCGCGCCCGGCGTGATCTGGCGCAAGTCGGTCAGTCAGCCGGTGCAGACCGGCTACAAGTCGATCGACGCCATGATTCCGATCGGCCGCGGTCAGCGCGAGCTGCTGATCGGCGACCGCCAGACCGGAAAGACCGCGCTGGCCGTGGACGCGATCATCAACCAGAAGGGTTCCGGCATCAAGTGCATCTACGTCGCCATCGGCCAGAAGCAAAGCTCGATCGCGGCCGTGGTGCGCAAGCTCGAGGAATTCGGCGCGCTGGAGCACACCATCATCGTCGCCGCATCAGCGTCCGAATCGGCCGCGATGCAGTACATAGCGCCCTATTCCGGCTGCACCATGGGCGAGTATTTCCGCGACCGCGGCGAGGACGCGCTGATCATCTACGACGATCTGACCAAGCAGGCATGGGCCTATCGCCAGATCTCGCTGCTGCTGAAGCGCCCGCCGGGCCGTGAAGCCTATCCGGGCGACGTGTTTTATCTGCACTCGCGCCTGCTTGAGCGCGCCGCGCGCGTCAACGAGGAGTACGTCGAGAAGGCAACTGCCGGCGAGGTCAAGGGCAAGACCGGTTCGTTGACCGCGCTGCCGATCATCGAAACGCAGGCGGGCGATGTGTCGGCGTTCGTGCCGACCAACGTGATCTCGATCACCGACGGCCAGATCTTCCTCGAAACCGACTTGTTCAACGCCGGCATTCGTCCCGCGGTGAACGCCGGCGTCTCGGTGTCGCGCGTCGGCGGCGCGGCGCAGACCAGGATCATCCAGAAGCTGGGCGGCGGCGTGCGTCTGGCGCTGGCGCAGTATCGCGAGCTGGCGGCGTTCGCGCAGTTCGCATCCGATCTGGATGCGGCCACGCGCGCGCAGCTCGAGCGCGGCCAGCGCGTCACCGAGCTGATGAAGCAGAAGCAGTACAGCCCGCTGTCCGTGGCCGACATGGCGGTATCGCTGTACGCCGCCAATGAGGGCTATCTGGATGACCTGAAGATCGCCGAGATCCTGCCCTTCGAATACGCATTGCACCAGTACATGCGCCAAAGCCACGGCGCGCTGATGCAGACGATCGACGCCAGCGGCGACTGGAACAAGGACATCGAGGGCACCTTCAAGCAGGCGCTCGCCGAGTTCAAGAAGACCGGATCCTGGTAAAGCGGGAGTCGGGAGTCGGGAGTGGTAAGCAATCGTCGCCGCAACGCACGCTGACGCTTTCCAACTGCCGACTACCCATTCCCCACTGACGCCTTTCGAGTCACCACATGGCCAATGCACGCGAAATCCGCAGCAAGATCCGCAGCACGCAGAACATGCGCAAGGTGACGCGTGCGTTGGAGATGGTTTCGGCCTCGAAAATCCGCAAGGCGCAGGATTTGATGCGTGCCTCGCGTCCCTATGCGCATCTGATGCGCCAGGTGATCGGCCATGTTGCGCGCGCGCATACCGAATATCGGCACCCGTTCATGGCGCGCCGCGAAGCGGTGCAGCGCGTCGGTTATCTGGTGGTTTCGACCGATCGTGGTTTGTGTGGAGGCCTCAACGCGAATCTGCAGCGCAAGCTGGTGGCGGAGATTCGCGCCTGGCGCGCGCAAGGCGTCGAGGTCGATGTGGTCGCGGTGGGGCAGAAGGCGCTGCAATTCTTCCGCCGCCTCAAGGACATCCACCTGGTCGGCTCGGCCACGCATCTGGGCGAGCGTCCGCGCATCGAGGATCTGGTCGGCGTGATCAAGGTTCTTCTGGACGCCTATACCGCCAATCGTCTCGACCGCGTGTTTCTCGCCTACAACGACTTCATCAATACCATGAGCCAGAGGCCCACGGTGGATACGCTGCTGCCATTGCCCGCGTCCGCAAGCCTGCAGGTCGGCCACGACTGGGATTATCTGTACGAGCCGGATGCGCCCAGCGTGCTCGACCCGGTGCTCAAGCGCTATGTCGAGGCGCTGGTATACCAGGGCGTGCTGGAGAACCTCGCCTGCGAGCATGCGGCGCGCATGGTGGCCATGAAGAGCGCCTCGGACAATGCCAACAAGCTCATCGAAACATTCACCCTGATCTACAACAAGGCCCGTCAGGCGGCGATCACGCAGGAAATCAGCGAGATCGTCAGCGGCGCCGCGGCGGTGTGATTGGGCTGGAAGGCAGGAAGTAGAAAGTAGGGAGTAGGGAGTCGGAATTGACAGTCTTCGCACCGTTGACTTCCCACTTCCCACTTTCCGTCAACCACGACGATCCCGCAACAACCCGACTTATCCAGAAATTCCCGGAGTCAATGCAATGAGCCAAGGCAAAGTGGTCCAGATCATCGGCGCGGTGGTGGACGTGGAGTTCCCGCGCGATCAGGTGCCGAGGGTGTACGACGCGCTCAAGTTACCGGGCACGGCGATCACGCTTGAGGTGCAGCAGCAGCTCGGTGACGGCGTGGTGCGCACCATCGCGCTGGGCTCGACCGACGGCCTCAAGCGCGGCCTGATCGCCGACAACACCGGCGCCGGCATCAAGGTACCGGTGGGCAGGGGCACGCTGGGGCGCATTCTTGATGTGCTCGGCCGCCCGATCGACGAGGCCGGCCCGGTGCAGGCCGATGACCACTGGGAAATCCATCGCTCCGCGCCCGCGTATGCCGATCAGGCCGCGGCCAACGAATTGCTGGAAACCGGCATCAAGGTGATCGATCTGGTGTGCCCGTTCGCCAAGGGCGGCAAGGTCGGCCTGTTCGGCGGCGCTGGCGTGGGCAAGACCGTCAACATGATGGAACTGATCAACAACATCGCCAAGCAGCACAGCGGTCTGTCGGTGTTCGCCGGCGTCGGCGAGCGCACCCGCGAGGGCAACGACTTCTACCACGAGATGAAGGACTCCAACGTCCTCGACAAGGTGGCGATGGTCTATGGGCAGATGAACGAGCCGCCAGGCAACCGCCTGCGCGTGGCGCTGACCGGCCTGACCCTGGCCGAATATTTTCGCGACGACAAGGATCCGGCCACCGGCAGGGGCCGCGACATCCTGTTCTTCGTCGACAACATCTACCGCTACACGCTGGCCGGCACCGAGGTGTCCGCGCTGCTCGGCCGCATGCCCTCGGCGGTGGGTTACCAGCCGACCCTGGCCGAGGAAATGGGCGTGTTGCAGGAGCGCATCACCTCGACCAAGACCGGCTCGATCACCTCGATCCAGGCCGTGTACGTGCCCGCGGATGACCTCACCGATCCGTCACCGGCCACCACTTTCGCGCATCTGGACGCGACCGTGGTGCTGTCGCGCAATATCGCCAGCCTCGGTATTTATCCGGCCGTCGATCCGCTGGATTCCACCAGTCGCCAGCTCGATCCCAACGTCATCGGCCAGGAGCACTACGACACCGCGCGCCGCGTGCAGGGTACGTTGCAGCGCTACAAGGAACTCAAGGACATCATCGCCATCCTCGGCATGGACGAGCTCAGCGACGAGGACAAGCAGGCGGTCTCGCGCGCGCGCAAGATCGAGCGCTTCTTCTCGCAGCCGTTCCACGTGGCCGAGGTGTTCACCGGCTCGCCGGGCAAGTACGTCACGCTCAAGGAAACCATCCGCGGCTTCAAGATGATCTGCGACGGCGACTGCGACCACCTGCCCGAGCAGGCGTTCTACATGGTCGGCGGCATCGACGAGGCGTTCAAGAAGGCCGAGGAAATGGGCGCCAAGAAGGCGGCGTGAGGCCAGGAGCTGGAAGTGGGAAGTAGGAAGTAGAAAAAGCGGGCTGTCATCCAGAGCGAAGCGAGGGATCTTCCCCACGGACAGCAATCCACGATCCTGATGCACGGCGCAATGGCACCGCAGATGAGGTGGTGAGCGGCAGGCGGATCTGGAACAGGACGCGCACGGCTGTCAGCGTTTAGATTTTCCCCACTCCCCACTCCCCACTCCCCACTTGCAGTTGTGAAGCGTACAAGGCGAACGAACCATGACCAGCATCCGTTGCGACATCGTCAGCGCCGAGGCCGAGATCTTTCACGGCGAGGCCACGCTCGTGGTCGCCAGCGGCGCCATGGGCGAGCTGGGCATCACGCCGCGCCACGCGCCGCTGATCACGCGCCTGAAGCCGGGCCAGGTCGAGGTCGTGCGCCCCGATGGCGAGCGCCTGTCGTTCTATGTCTCCGGCGGCATCCTCGAGGTGCAGCCGCAAGTGGTCACGGTGCTGGCCGACACCGCGCTGCGCGCGGCCGACATCGACGAGGCCGCCGCGCTCAAGGCCAAGCAGGAAGCGCAGGATGCGCTGAGCAATCGCAAGGACGCCATCGAGCTGGCCGAAGCGCAGGCGCAATTGGTGCAGGCGATCGCGCAGTTGCAAGCGCTTGAGCGCCTGCGCAAGCAGCTCAAGCACTGAGTCGCATGCTTGCGCGGCGAGCGCCGCGCAGGCCACGCTTCGGCCCACTGCCTGCCGCGGCAGGTTGTGATACAAGCTGATCTGGTTGGCGCAATCGCGTGCTCGACGCCGCTGGCAAGCAGACGCTGGATGGCACGGTTCATGTCCAGCAGCGTGCGCTGACGAGCGCCCCGTGCGAAGGCGAGCGGCGTGGGCGACAGCCTGGACATGGGTTCTCCATGGAATGGAGCCAGGCGACGGCCGGGGCGTGGGACAGCGCCGAACGGATGTCGCAGCGCCGGGACCGTATGTGGACGGTTCGCATCTTGCGCATGCTCGATCTCTGGCACAGCCGGACACTCGCGCCGATCGCGCGCGTGCATCAGCAGCGCGTGCGCAATCAGGGTTTGCCAGCGGGCTCCGGCTGCAGCCAGTGCAGCGCCACGCCCGGCCCGGCATAGAGCACCTGCGCGCGCTGATCCTTGCCGATGACGCCGGCCAATGCCTGCAGCGCAGCCAGATCGCTGGCCGGGCACAGACCATCGCCGGTGGTTACCAGGCTGCGCTCGGCGACGATGCTGGTACCGACCAGCCGATAGCGCGCTTGATAGTGGCCAGCGCTGTTGCTGAAGTTCATCGGCGGCGGAATGGCGATGAAGTGGCTGCCCGGCGGAAAACTCAGGCGCGTGTTGCTGACGCGTGCGCTGCCGGTGCAGGCCAGCGGCAGGCGGCGGGCCTCAGCGTCGCCGCCGGGCACGTTGATCCACGTGCCGGAGCCGGGAATGGTCACCGCCGCCGGGCCGGGCAACTGCGCGAACGCCGGCACCTTCACCTGCATGCGCAGCACGAACGGCCGGGCGAAATCCAGCGGGTTGCCGAACTGCATGTCGCCGGTGCCCTGCATGCCGCGCGAGGCCAGCATGCTTTGCATGATGTATTTCTCCTGCCCCGGACGCACGCTGAGAAAATTGCCGCGCATGCCGATGTCGCTGGCGCCGACGCCGCGCTCGCTGCTGTGCGCGATCAGGCTGCCGTCGGCGGTGATTTCGCTGTGGTCGTCCGAGATCAGGCCCATGGTGGCGGGACCAAAACCGGGCGTATGCAGCACGCGTGGCTCACCCGGCACGGCGCGCACCAGCACGACTTGGCGCCCGAGATCGCTGCCGGGCAGCTCACCGAACGGCGCCTCGCCCACGGTGGAATCGACGAACAGATGCCATTCCGGCAGGTAGGTGATGATGTGATTGAAATGGTTGGCGGCCACTTGCGGCGGGCGATTGGGGCCGCCGGCATTGATCAGCGCGCCGACCGCATCGATGCCCTTGGCAGCGAGCAGTGCCTCCAGTAGCGTGGCGTGGTCCTTGCAGTCGCCGTAGCGGTTGGCGATCACGGTGTCGGCGTCATGCGGCACCACGCCGCCGACACCGAAATACACCGCCACGTAGCGGATGTGCTTGCTCACCCAGTCATAGAGCGCCACCGCCTGCGCGCGCTTGCCGCTGATGCCGTGGGTGATTTGATCGGCCAGCTTGCGCACCTCGGGGGTCACCGCGGCCTTGTCCCTGGCGCGCGCCCAGTAGGCGTCGCCGATGGCGGCGTAATCAGGGAACGTGCTCACCATCACTCGCGGCGAGAACACGTAGGGGTTGGGCGCGATGGTCTCGGGCGTCATCGGCGGCACGTTGTTCAGCGCGAAACCAATCAGCTTGCGGCCGCTGCCGGCCGGTGCTGCGGGCGTCCACGGCTGCATGCCGTGGGACTCGACGTGAAACGGCAGGTCCGCGGGGATGTCGTAACTCAGCCGCACCTTGCCCCAGTCGCCGTAACGCGAGTAGCTCTCGATATTGCTGAACTGATCAGGGAACAGCGCCTCGTGGGTGTCGATGCGGTAGCTGTAGTGCAGGATCGCGCCTACCGCCAATTGCGGAAACACGATGATGCGCAGCTCGGTGTCGGAGAACATCGGCGCGCCCACGCCGGCGTTGTCGAGCTTGGTGAAGATCTGGTTCTTGCCGACCTCGATGCGCTTGCCCTCCGGCGTACTGACCCAGGCGGAAAGCACGGTGAGCTTCTGCCGTGAGACGCTGTACGGCAAGCGCACGCTGCTCCATTCACTGATGCCGGCGACGGTGTTGATGCGCACGCTGCGCGTGACCGTTTCGGTGAATGTACCGTTGCGTTCGATGCGATAGGCATCCGCCAGCAGCAGATTGCTGGAGGCCGATTGCACCTCGGCGCGCGCTGGCGCGGGAATCACCTCGGGAATCGTGTGGTCGGGCGTGGCGATGCGGGTCGTAGTCGATGTGGGCGCCGCTGGCAGCAGTTGCGCGTGGGCGATGCCCGCGGCCAGCAGTGCCACGAGTGCGAGGGTCGAAGCGATACGACGCATGAGTGTCCGTTCCCGGGGTGGCGTGCGGGCGAGTCTAGGCGGAATTCGGTGTTGGTGTTGGCTGGGCCGGCGGCACGCTGCGGCCGGCCCAGCCGCGTTTCAATCGTGGACCGGCGCGGCGCCGGCCGCGTGCAGGCTGGCGTTGAGCGTGGCCAGCTCGGGACCACGCAAGCGCTGCCAGCGCGCCAGGGTTTCCCGCAGGGTCGCGTGCGCCAGGCGGAAGCCTTGCTCGGCATCGATGGTGGGCGGCACGTCGGCGTTGTCCACCGCGTGCTCGAGGCTGTCCATGCGCGCGGCCAGCGCGGTCAGGCTGTCGAGGTGCGTGGGCGGCGTGCCCACCGAGTTCGACGGATTGACAGCGGGGATGTCGCTGAGCGCCGCGAGGCGCGCACGGAATGCGCTCAGCGCGGTCGCCTGCGCGGCGGGCAGCGTGGCGCTGACCTGAGCGAGCGTTTTTTGCAGGCGCGCGGCGCCACGCAGCGCGCTGGCCAGCTTGGCGCGATCGGTTTCGATCGCCTGCGCCAGCTTGAATTGCGCGGCGTAATCGGCGGCGCTCATGCCACGCACGCGCGGGTCGGGCAATACCGTCAGCGGCTGCGTGGTGCGCTGGCCGTCTACGTCCAGTACCACGCGATATGCGCCCGGCGCGGCCCATACGCCATCGCTCCACACGCCGTGTGGGGCCAGCGCCGCGGGCGCCGCCCAATGCAGATTCCACACGAAGCGGTGCATGCCGGGCGTGGTCGCCAGCGGCGTCGGTTGCTGCACCCACACCGGCGCAATCTGGATCTTGGCGAGGTCGATGCCGGGCAGCGCGGCGCTGCTGCTGTAGCGGCGCACCACCTGGCCGGCGGCATCGAGGATGCTCAGGCTCACCACTTTCGCTGGCGTCTTCAGCATGTAGTCGATGTACGCACCGCTGGGCGGATTCTTGCCACGCGGTTCGCTCAGTGGCAGTGGCGTGCCGGCGAAGCCCAGTGGGCGCACGCGATACGCCACCGCCGGTGCGAACAGATACGTCCCGGGCGCGGCGACCGCGGCCGCCATCTGCCGCAGCGGGGTGATGTCGTCCATGATCCAGAAGCCGCGCCCATGCGTGGCGATCACCAGATCGTTGTCCTTGACCAGAAGATCGCGCACCGAGGTCACCGGCAGATTCTGCTGCAGTGGCTGCCAGTGATCACCGTCGTCAAAGGACACGAACACGCCGAACTCGGTGCCGGCGTAGAGCAAGCCCGGGGTGACCGGGTCAACCGTGACCACGTTGACGAAATCGCGCGGCGGGATACCGTGGGTGATCGCTTGCCAGGATTTGCCGCCGTCGCGCGTGCGGTAGATGTACGGGCGGAAATCGTCGAGACGGTGACGGTCGATGGCGACGTAGGCGACCTGCGCATGGCGCGGCGAGGGCGCGATGCCGGCCACCTTCGACCATGGTGTCAGTTCGGGTGGGGTGACGTTGTTCCAGTGCGCGCCGCCGTCGTGCGTGACCCACAGCAGACCATCGTCGGTGCCGGCCCAGATCAGTTGCACATCGCGCGGTGAGGGCGCGATGCTGTACACCACGCCGCGGCGTGGCCCGGCGATCGGGCTGTCGGCCGCGGTGCTGGCATCAAGATTGGCTGGAACGGCGGGATCGGCGCGGGTCAGATCGGGGCTGATCGGCGTCCAGTGCGCGCCGCCGTCGAGGGTGCGAAACACGCGCTGATTGCCGAAGTACAGCGCCCTGGGTTGTGCCGGCGAGAACACCAACGGCAGCGTCCAGGTGGCGCGATACAGCCCCGGCCAGGCCAGGGTCGGATTGACCGATTGCGTCTGCTCGGTACGCTGGTCGTACTTGTCCACCGAGCCGCCGTAGGTGTTGCCGAAGATCAGATCGGGATTGTCCGGATCGACCGCGATCTCGCCGCTTTCGCCGCCCGCGGTCAGCTCGTGGAACTGCATCATGCTGATGCCGTCCACGCCGTGTTCGCTCTGGCTGGGCAGGCACACCGCGCCGGAATCCTGCTGCGCGCCACACACCCAGAACGGAAAGCGGTTGTCGGTGGTGACGTGATAAATCTGCGCGGTCGGCTGGTTGTACCAGCTCGACCAGGTCTTGCCGCCATCGATGCTGACCACTGCGCCCTGATCCACGCCGAGAATGCGGTGCGCCGGATCGCGCGGATCGATCCACAGCGTGTGGTAATCGTCGCCGCCAGGCGCGCCCTTGACCGGCACGAACACCTTGCCGCCGTCGACGGATTCGTACAGTGCGGTGTTGGCGGCATAGATCACATTGGCGTCGCGCGGAGCGACGGTGATGCCGCCGAAATACCAGCCGCGCTGCCAGATGCGCACGTCGGAACTGACGTGCGTCCAGCGGGCGCCGCCGTCGTCCGATCGATACAAACCGCCGGCCTTGGCATCAACCATGGCGTACACGCGCTGCGGATCGGATGGCGCCACGGCGATGCCGATGCGCCCCGGATTGGCGGCGAAGCCGTGCGCGGGCGAGCTGATCTCGTGCCAGTGCGCGCCGCCATCGGTGGATTTGTACAGCCCCGAGCCGGGGCCGTTGGACGGCGGGTACACGTTCCACGGCGGGCGCCGCGTCTGCCACAGCGCGGCGTAGATCACCCGCGCATCGCCGGGCTGAAAGGCCAGATCGATCGCGCCGGTGTTGACGTTCTTGTACAGCACCTTGTGCCAGGTCTTGCCGCCGTCCGTGGTCTTGAACACACCGCGCTCGGCATTGGGGCCGTAGGGATGCCCCAGCGCGGCGACGTAGACGATGTTCGGATCATGCGGATCGACCAGCACGCTGCCGATCGCCTGCGTGTGCTCGAGACCGATGCGCGTCCACGTGCGCCCGGCGTCGGTGGACTTCCACATGCCATCGCCCATGGCGATGTCCGAGCGCATGTCGGCCTCGCCGGTGCCGACATAGATCACATCGGGGTTGGACGGTGCCACCGCGAGCGCGCCGATCGAGCCGACGGGTTCGGCGTCGAAGATCGGCGTCCACGTGCGCCCGGCATTGTCGCTGCGCCACACGCCGCCATCCACCGCGCCGAAGTAAAAGCGCTGCGGGTGCTGCGGCACGCCGCTGACCGCCAGCACGCGCCCACCGCGAAACGGCCCGATCAGGCGCCAGTGCAAATCCTGGAACAACGCTGGCGCGACCCGCGTGGGGCCGGGCGCTGCGGCAGGCGCCGCCATGGCCGGCGCGCCACTCGCGGCCAGCGCCGTGAGCACAGTCAACGCCAGGGTCTTGCCGATCGATGTACGCATGAGTCGGTTCCCGAATGAGGCGTGCGGCACGCCCGGATAGTCAACGCCACGTCGCATCCTGCGCGCGGCGAACCCGTGATCTGGAATGTTTCGCCAAGATTTGGACTCGCGTACCGCGCACAAGTTTCGTGCGCGACGCGCTCAAGTACGCGGGATCCGGGATCCGGGGGTGGCGCGGGACTCGCGGCGCGGGACATGAAGCAAGGCCGTCGCGCTACTTGCCCATCCGCGTCATCCCCTGGCGCGCGCAGCGCAAACCGGGGATCCAGCGCTCTGTGGCGTCGCCTTGAACTGGATACCCGCGTTGGGCGCGCGACCCTGGACCATGGAGCGAGCAGGCCTGGCCTTGATCCGCGATGCGAAGCAGGGCGCAACGCACGCGCCGCGCGGGCCCGGAGATGCTTCGCTGCGTTCAGCATGACAAAGCGCAGGATCGCGCCACCGCCGCGCTTGGATCATTCCCCGAGTCCCGGCTATTCCGGCAGCCGCGGCAACCCTTGCTCATCACGCTGCTCGACCGCGATCGGTCGCGTGTTCATGCGCCCCGTGTCGCTGAGCGGCTGACTGGCTTCGCCCTGGCTCAGGCGCAGCGCATTGTGCAGCGCGCGGCAGGCATCGGCATGCTGGCCGAGGGCTTGCAGCGCCGCCCCCAGCAGTTCCCAGGCGCGCGCGCTCGGCGCCAGACCCAGCGCGCGCTCCAGCGCTTCGCGCGCGGCGCCGGGGTGATGCAAGCCGAGCTGCAGATGACCGATGGCGGCCAGCAGCGCGGCATCATTGGGATGCGCCTCCAGCCAGCGCTCGGCGTGCTGCAGCCGCGCCGGCAAGGTGCTGGGTTCGCCCAACTCGGCCCAGGCGTCGAGCAATTGCGAATCCCACTGCCGCGCCAGCGCGGTTTCGATCTCGTCCATGGCCGCCAGACCGGCGCCGAACTGCGCGGCGCGGCGCGCGTAGGCGGCAACCACGCCGGGCGGGCGCCGCTGCGCGCGCGACAAATCGGCCCACAGCGCGTTGATCGCGCCGGCGCCGTTGGCCTCGGCGATGGATTGCGCCAGTACGCGCGCTTCCAGTTCGGCGTAGGCGTTGGGGCTCAGCGCGGCGCTGGCGCGCAGCGGCTCCAGCGCGCTGCGCGCGCGATCGGTGCGGCCGGCGGCCAGCGCGGCCTCGACCAGTTCCACCCAGCCGGCCGGCGGCAGTTGCTGGCTTTCGGCGGCGGGCACCAGCAGCGCGAGGGCTTCCTCGGCGCGGCCTTCGTGGCGCAGCACGCGCGCGCGCAGCACACGCGCGGCGCGCGGCGCCTGCTGGCTGGCCTCGTCCAGTGCCTCCAGCGCGCGCTGTGCCTCGCCACGACGATACGCTGCCTCGGCTTCGGCCAGCAGCGCGGGCGCGCGCAGCGGCCCGAAGCGCGCGGCGCGGGTCAGCGCGCGCTGGGCATCACCATGGCGGCCTTCCATCAGCGCGATGAGACCCTCGGAAAAACGCTTGCGACTCATGCGCCGGTGATGCCGCGACATGGCCCCGAACGGCCAACGCAGCAGGCGCCACGCCAGGCCCAGCGCGATCCACAGCAGCAGGATCAGCAGCGCCAGCGCGACCACGGTGCTTTCCAGTTGCCAGCCGTGGAAACGCAGCAGCACGTAGCCGGGATCACTAGCCAGCGCGTGCCAGCCCAGCGCCGCGACCAGTGCCACCAACAGCAGCCACAGCACCCAGCGCCACAGTTTCATCGGGGCGTGTTCCGTGCCGGCGCGGGCGCACTTGGCGGCGGCGCGCGCAGGGTTTCCAGCGCGCGCAGACGGCGCAGCTCGGTGAGCGTGGCGCCGAGCTGCGGCAGCGGCGCAGTGGGCAGCGGCTTGAGCGCATCAAGTTGCGCGCGGAAGCTCCGCGCCGCCGCCGAGGTCAGATCAAAGCGTGCTTGCAGCAGGGCGCGCGCATCGCTCAACGCGGATTGATAGGTGGTGCCGTTCCAGGCCAGCAGCGCCTCCTGCGCTTGCGCCAGATCCAGCGCCAGCATCTCGTGCAACAGGTCGGAGCCGGCACCGGACAGTGGTGCCTGATCGATGCGGCGGATGCGCACCAGTCCGGCCAGCGCATGGCCGATGCGCGTCAGCATGCCAGCCTGTGCGGATGGCGCGCGTGCGCTCGGCGCCAGCGGCAGTTGCCACACTTGCGCGCGCAGCGTGGCCAGCGTGCCCAGTTGTGTCGCGCGCGCGGTCGGCTGCAATTGCTCCAGCGCGGTGCTGGCGGCGGCGACCTCACTGCGCAGCGGGGCGTACACCGGCGCATCCACGCCGCTCAGTGCCTGTCCGGCGAGGCGTGTGGCGTCCAGCGCACCAGCGGCATCGTGAAACAGGCTGTAGCGCTCCTGCGCCATGCGCAGCAGAAACTCGGCTTCGTCCAGACGCAGCGCCTGGGTGCCACCGTTGCGGCTTTCGGCCAGACCGGCCAGCGCGTCCTCCAGCGTGCGCGTGCGCTCGCGCAGGCCGAGCAGCTCTTCGCGCAAGGAGCGATTCACGGCGGCGGCATCGTCCAGACGCTGGCTCAGTCCGCCACGCTCTTGCTGCAAGTCGCCCAGGGCATCCTGCAACGTGCTGATGCGTTCGTTCTGGCTTTGGCTCAGGCTCAGCGCCTGCCGCGCGGCGTGATTGGTCTGCCGCAATTGCCACAGCGCCGCGCCGAGCAGCAGCACGGCCAGCACCGGCAACAGCCACAGCAGGCTGCGCCAGCGGTTGCGCGCGGGGTGCGCGGGAATGTAGGCGTCGTCCATGGTGGAATGCTAACAGCAGCGTCGTTGTGGCTTGGTTGTAGCGAGTTGAATTTTTACAAGTCAGCCGTGTTGGCGCACTGGGCCGTCACGCGCCACCGCCGCGCCGCCGTGCATGCACCGCGCAGGCGCCGGCCAGCAAGTCGGCGGACAGCGCCGAGCGGGCTTGATGCACTTGCGCGAAACCTGCGGCGCGCGCAGCGGCCGCCACGCGCGCGCTGCTGGCGATGACGGTGCCGGCCAGCAGCCGCGCGCGCGCTGCGGTGGGCAGGGATTGCATGAGATGCGCCAGTGCTTCGCTGCTGGACAGCAGCACGTACAGCGGCGCGCGCGCGCGTTGCAACGGCAGCAGATGGCGCCGATCCAGGCGCGCCGGCAGGCGTCGGTACACCTCGGCGCGCAGCACCTGCGCGCCGCGCGCGGCCAGCGCCTGTGGCAACAGCTCGCGCCCGCCTGGCGCGCCAATCAAGCCCACGCGCAGCGGTGGCGGTCGTAGTGCGGCCAGCGCCAGCAGACCTTCGCTGTCGGCACGCGCGGGAGTCTCCACATCGAACACGCCGTGGCGCCGCAGCGCGCGCGCCGTGGCCGCGCCCACCGCCAGTACGCGCGTGCGCGGCGCCGCGATCAACGCGTTCAAATGCGCCGCGGCACGCACCGCGGTGGGCGAAACGAAGATGCACAGCGGTGCGCGCAGTGCCGCGCGCAGTGCCGCGCGCGCAGCCGCGGCATCGGCTGCCGGCGCCAGACGCGAGCCTGGCAGCAGCAGCGCGCGCCCACCCAGCGTGCGCACGCGCCGCGCCTCGCTCTGCGCGCTGCCGGCGGCGCGCGTCAGCACCAGCGTGGCGCCATGCAGGGACGGGTGCGATGGCTTCGCGGCGGCATCGAATGCAGGGGCTTTCATGCGCAGCGATGCTAGCGCAGCCCTCGTGTTCCGGCTTGTGGCAACCGCGCTTGCCGGTCAGACTCGCCGCCCATGAATGCCCAACTGCACGATTCCGCCAACCTTGCCAGCGCCGATGGCGCGCTGGCGCGCCTGATCGCGCGCATGCGCGCCGAGATTCCGCTGGCCGCCGCCTTGGAGTTGCCGCCGGGCGCGCGCGCCCACGGCATGCTCGGCCTGCGCGCGCCGCTGGCACCCAACATCAACGACAAGGGCTGCGCCTTCGGGGGCAGTCTGGCATCACTGCTGACGCTGGCGGGCTGGGCGCTGGTCGAGCTGGAGCTGGAAGCGCGCGGACTGCATTGCGAGGTGTTCGTGCAGGACTCCACGTTGCGCTATGTGGCGCCGGTGTGGGGCGAGTTGCACGCCGTCGCGCAACTGGACGAGGGCGCGCACTGGGATGATTTCTTCGCCACGCTGGCCGCGCGCGGCAAGGCGCGGCTGCAGATTCGCGCCAGCGCCGAAAGCGCCGGTGAATCGGCTACGCTGCTGCAGGCGCGCTACGTCGCGCGTCTGCCGCGCTCGACCTGAGGATCGCCATGCGCCTGCGCCCACTGCTCGTGCTCGCCTTGTCCACCGCGCTGCTGACCGGTTGCGCCACCAATCGCCGCGCCGATGCACTGCAAAAGGCCCTCGACGGCTACTCCACGGCGCTGCGCTGGGACAGCCTGGTCGCGGGCGAAGCATTCATCGAGCCGAAGCTGCGCAGCGAGCATCCGCTGAGCAAGTTCGAGATCGCGCGCTACGCGCAATTGCGCGTCGCCAGCTACGAGGTGCAGGGCACGCTGCCGGGCACGCCCGATACGTATCGGCAGGTCGTGCGGATCGCCCTGATCAACCGCAACACCCAGATGGTGCGCAACATCGCCGACAAGCAGACCTGGCGCTGGGATGCCAAGGACAAGCACTGGTGGCTGGTGTCCGGTCTGCCCGACGTCACCCAGGGCGATCAGCGGGGCAATTGAAGCGCGCTCAGCGCACGCGCCCCAGCGCCGCCAGCAGGCCGCGCAACAGCACCGCGGGCGTGGGCGGGCAGCCGGGAATGCGCACATCCACCGGCAGCACGTTTTCCACCGCGCCCAGGCTGGCGTAGGAGCAGCCGAACTCGCCGCCATCGCAGGCGCAGTTGCCGGCGGCGATCAGCAGATGCGGTTCGGCCATGGCCTGCCAGGCATCCAGCAGTGCCGCCTGCATGTGGCGGGTCACCACGCCGGTGACCAGCAGCGCGTCGGCGTGGCGCGGCGAGGCCACGAAATGGATGCCGAAACGCTCGAGGTCGTAGTACGGATTGCCCAGCGCCTGCACTTCCAGCTCGCAGCCGTTGCAAGAGCCGGCATCGATGTGGCGGATCGCCAGACTGCCGGCGAAGTGCGCGTGCAGCGTGCGCCGCACCTCGATGCCCAGCGCCTCGAGCGAGGTCGAGGTGTCGAGCGGCTCGGTCAGGTTGCCGGTGCGGGCGATGCGGTTGAGGATGCGCAGCATGGACGTTTACAGATCGTGGCCGGCGTAACTGCCGTTGATGGATTTGTTGCATACGGGAAAGTCCGGAATGATGTTGCCTGGCAACAGGCGCTCCAGCGCCGGCCAGTTCAATACGCCGGGGTCGCGCGGCGCATAGCAAGTCACGCGACCCAGCGCGTCCAGGCGCACATACGCCACGGTTTCACCGCGCCAGCCTTCGACCAGACCAAGACCAGTGCCGCCACCCGCGGGGGGTGCCCATGCCACCATGGTCGCGCCTGCGGGCAGATCATCAAGCAGCGCATCGAGCAGATCGAGGGCGATGCCGATTTCATCCAGGCGCACGCGCAGGCGCGCGACGACATCGCCCTGCGTGTACACCGGTACGCGCACGCTGAGCCGGTCATAAGGCGCGTAAGGCGCATCGCGGCGCAAATCCAGATCCTGACCCGAGGCACGGGCCACATAGCCGAGGCAGCCGAGCGCGCGCGCGTCGGCGGCGTCCAGCACGCCGGTGCCAACCAGGCGGTCGTCCAGCGAGGGGTGGTCGAGCACGATGTCGATCAGCGGCCGCAACACCGCGCGCAACGCGGTGTGATCCGCGCGCAAGCTGGCGATCGCGGAAGCATCCACATCCCCGCGCACGCCGCCCGGCGTCAGCACATCGAACAGCAGGCGATGCCCGAACAATTCCGCGCTGCGCCGCTGCCAGCGCTCGCGCAGCGCGCCGAATTGCACGTGCGCGAAGCTGAAACCGACGTCGTTGGCGATGCCGGCGGCATCGCCGAGATGATTGGCCACGCGCTCACGCTCGGCCAGCACCGCGCGCAACGCCAGCGCACGCGCGGGCGGCGTGATGCCCGCCGCGTGTTCCAGCGCCATCGCCGCCGCCCAGGCGTGCGCCACCGCGCTGTCGCCGCTGACGCGCGCGGCCAGGCGCAGCAGACCCGCCGCGTCACGCCCACAGGCGATGCGCTGCACGCCGCGGTGCACATAGCCGAGGCGCAACTCCAGTTGCAATGCCCGCTCACCCACGGTGGCGAAACGGAAATGCCCCGGCTCGATGATGCCGGCATGGATCGGGCCGACGGCCACCTCGTGCACGGCGCCACCGGCCACGCGCGCGAACGGGTAAGTGGTATCGGCCGGGGTGTGTGCCGGTGCTGGTGTCGGCGCCGCCAAGGGATAGTCGTCCTCGCCCCAGGCTTGATGTCGCAGCCAGCGACGGGGGTCGGGATGGCCAACGAAGACCACGCCCAGCAGATCGTGCCAGCCACGCTCGCCGCGCGCGGCCCCGGCGAAGTGCGGCGTCAGGCTGGGCAGGGCCGGGTTCGCGCTGTCGAGTTCGGCGCGTAGCAGCAGGTAATCGCCGCCATCGGCGAACAAGGCCAGCCCCTGCCATGGCTGCGCACCGTGGTCGATCCATAGTGCGGAGAAACGCGCGCCCAGCGTCACCAGCGCCACCGCCGCGGTGGCCCAGTCACTTGCCCGCAGTTGCAGCGTGCGTGCTGGCGCCAGCGTGGCGGCATGCGCCGCGTGCGGCGGCGCAACGCTGCCCGGCAGCGCGGCGCGCAGGCGCGAGAGCAGGGTTACGTCGGCCATCGCGGTGCTCACAGCAGCGGCCTCCCCGAGATCAATAGCGTGGCCTGATCCAGCCAGTGCGCAAGCACGCCCGGAATGGCGATGCCGAGTACCAGCACCATGGCCAGTTGCAGGATCACCGGCAGCATGTTGGCGCGCACCGGGTACTGGCCTGGCGGCGCGGCGCCGAACACCATGGGTTGCACCGCGCGGAACAATCCGGCGAGCGCCACCAGCAGGCCCAGCACCAGCAGCGGCGTCAGCCACGGCCACGCTTGCATCGTCGCCACCAGCAGCAGGAACTCGCTGGTGAAGATGCCGAATGGCGGAAAGCCGGCGATCGCGACCACGCCCAGCAGCAGGCTCCAGCCCACCGCCGGCTGGGTGCGGATCAGGCCGCGGATGCGCTCGATGCGCTGCGAGTGCGCGATGTGCGTGGCATGGCCGACGCTGATGAAGATCGAGCTCTTGGTCAGCGAGTGCACCAGCATGTGTAGCAGTGCGGCGAAAGTGGCCAGCGGGCCGCCCACGCCGAAGCCGAAAGTCATCAAGCCCATGTGCTCGATCGACGAGTAGCTGAAAAGTCGCTTGATGTCGCGGCGCTTGTGCAACGAGATCGCCCCGACCAGGAACGTCAGCAAACCGAAGCCCATCAACAGGTGCCCGGCCAGTTGCGGTGAGCTGCTGTGCACCAGCGCGGCGTCGGTGAGCATCTTCATGCGCACCACCGCGTACAGCGCCACGTTCAGCAGCAGGCCGGACAGCACCGCCGACATCGGCGTGGGGCCTTCCGAATGCGCATCCGGTAGCCAACTGTGCAGCGGCACCAGGCCCACCTTGGTGCCGTAGCCCACCAGCAGGAACACGAAGGCCACCACCATCACGCGCGGCTCCAGGTGCGGCGCGATGGCGTACAGCGTGCTCCAACTCAAGCCATTGGCGCCCGGTGGCAGCGCGTGCTGCGCGGCGAAATACAGCGCCACCGTGCCGAACAACGCCTGCGCGATGCCGACGCCGCAGAGGATGAAATACTTCCACGCCGCCTCGATCGCCGCCGGCGTGCGGTACAGCGACACCAGCAGCACCGTGGCCAGCGTGGCGCCCTCCACCGCGACCCACAGGATGCCGAGGTTGTCGGTGGTCAGCGCCAGCAGCATGGTGAACAGAAAACCCTGATACATGCTGTGGTACAGGCGCATGCCGTTGCGGCTGACGCGTTTTTCCTCGCTGTGCACGTAGTACATGTACGGGCGCGAGAATATCGCCGTGGTCAGGCCGACGAACGCGGTCAGCACCACCAGATAGACATTGAAGGCATCGACGCGAAACGAGTCTCCCGCCAGGCTGCCATGCAGCAACACTTCGATCGCCAGCCCCAGTGCGCCGACCAGACTGAGCGCGCACAGCGCGAGGTTGAGCCAGCCGGCCAGCGTGACCCGCGGCAGCGCGGCCAGCAGCAGCGCGCCAGCCAGTGGGGTGAACACGGTCAGCAGCAGCCAGATCATCGTGGCGGCTCCGTGTCGTCGTCCTGCTCGACACTGGAGGCAAGCTGGCTGAGGCGGTCGATATCCAGGGTGTCGATGCTGTCCTTGATCTGCAGGAAGAACACGCCGAACAGCACCATCGCCACCAGCACGTCGAAGGCCACGCCCAGCTCCACCACCAGCGGCATGCCGTGGGTGCTGGCCACCGCGGCCAGGAACAGACCGTTCTCGATGGCCATGAAACCCAGCACCTGCGCCAGCGCCTGCCGTCGCACCACCATGGTCAGCATGCCCAGCAGCACGATGGCCAGGCTGATCGCGATCACGTTGCGCGTGGCCGAGTGCTCGAATTGCGCCACCGGCGCGGCCACCCAGTCGGCGAACACCACGATCGCCGCGCCGGCCAGCAGGGTCAGCGCCGGGTAGGGCAGCGGATCGGCCTGGCGTTCCAGCGCCAGGCGCCGCACCAGGCGGTGCAGCATCCACGGAATCAACAGCACCTTGAGTACGAAGGTGATCGCCGCCGAGATGTACAGATTCACATCGCCGCTGGCGGCGCCGGTCAGCGCCGCGACCGCGGCGACCAGCGCGCCCTGCCAGGCGAACACGTGGATCGCCGACAGCAGCCGCGATTGCGCCAGCAGCGCGAAGGCGCTGAACAAGGCCATCGCCGCCAGCACCAGCACGGCCTGATCCAGCAGCGGCAGCGCGCTGAAGTTCACAGCGCCGACTCCAGGATCACGTGGCTGAACAGTCCCAGCAGCGCCAGCAGGAACGCCATGGCCAGGAACCCCGGCACGCGGAACAGGCGCATCTTGGCCAGTACCGTTTCACTGACCGCGAGCAGCGCGCCCAGCACCGTGAGCTTCAGCGCCAGCGCCGCGAGCGCGCCCAGCAGCGTCAGCGGGGTCAGGCGCGTGGCCAGCCCCCAGGGCAGGAACAGGTCCACGGTCAGCACCGCGAACAGCGCCAGTTTGAGCTGCGCCGCCCACTCCATCAGCGCCAGATGGCGGCCGCTGTATTCCAGCAGCATGCCCTCGTGGATCATGGTCAGTTCGAGATGCGTGCTGGGGTTGTCCACCGGAATGCGCCCGCATTCGGCCACGCCCACCAGCAGCAGCGCCGCCAGCGCGAACATGTACGAGGGCCGCAGCACGCTGTCGCCGGCCAGCGTGCTGGCGGCCATGCTGGCGAGGTTGGTGGTGTGCGTGGTCATCGCCAAGGTGAACACCACCAGCAGCAGCGCCGGTTCGGCGAAGGTCGTCACCAGCATCTCGCGCGAGGCGCCCATGCCGCCGAACGGCGTGCCGGCATCCAGCCCGGCCAGCGTCAGCATGATGCGCGCCAGACCCAGCAGGCCGATCAGCGCGATCGCATCGGCGACGCGCGCGCCGGGCAGCAGCGTGCTCAACACCGGCAGCGCGGCCGCCGCCAGCAGGGTGGCGGCAAACACCACGTAGGGCGCGATGCGAAACAGTGGCGAGGCGGTGCGCGCCAGCACGGCTTCCTTGCCCAGCAGCTTGCGCAGTTCGCGATAAGGGGTCAGCAGGGGCGCGCCGCGACGATTCTGCAAGCGTGCCTTGACACGGCGTATCCACGCCACCAGCAACGGTGCCGCCGCCAGCAGCAGCAGCGGCTGCAACAGCGCGGCAGTCAGGGTCAGGACACGATCCACAACAACACCAGCAGAGTAATGAGTGACCAGGCCAGATAACGCCGCACGTGCCCGGCCTGCATGCGCCGCGCGAGGTCGGCGGCGCGATCGGTCAGTGCGCCCAGCGGCAGGTACAGCCGGCGCCAGGCGCGATCGCCAATTTCAAGTTCGTAACGCCCCGGTGTGACTTGTTCGTGCAACGCATACAGCGGCGCGAACACGCGCCGCTGTGGCTGCGCGAAACCGGCCGCGCTGTATTGCATGCGCGGTGTCGGCGGCGCAAAGCCGCAATCCCATGGCACGGTGCGGCGCACCGCCGCGCGGCGTCGCGGGCGCAGCAGGGCCACGCCCAGCGCGCCGACGATCAGCAGTACCGCGAGGATCGGCAGCGGTGAGTAACTGGCCGCGCTCGGGCTGATCGGCGTCAGCCACAGCCAGCCGTCGCCAGCGACCGTGGCACCGGTCAACTGCGTTGCGGCGCGCGCCAGCAGGCCCAGCACCGGACCCGGCAGCAGCGCGGTGATGGCGATACCCAGGATCAGCAGCGCCTGCCCGGCCAGCATGCCGCGGCCGACCTCGTGCGCGCGCCGCGCCTGGCGCGAACGCGCGCGGCCGAGGAAGGCCGTGCCGAAGGCGCGCACGAAGACGGCCGCACCCAGCGCCGCGGTCAGCGCCAGCGCCGCCGCCGCCAGCGGCACCAGGATGCGCAACAGGCTGTCGTGCAACTGCCACGCCTGCAGTGCCGCCTGAAACGTCAGCCACTCGGAGACGAAGCCGTTCAGCGGCGGCACCGCCGCCATGCCCAGGCAACCGATCAGGAAAAACCAGCCGGTGCGCGGCATGCGTCGCAACAGGCCGCCGAGGTGATCGAGGCTGCGCTCGTGCGCGCCATGCAGCACCGCGCCGGCGCCGAGAAACAACAAGCCTTTGAGCAGCGCGTGATTGAGCGCCTGGTACAGCGCGGCCACCAGCGCCAGCGCCGCCAGCGCCGGATGCCCCGCGGCCTGGAAGATCTGCGCCAGCCCCAACGCCAGAAAGATGATGCCGAGATTCTCGATGGACGAATACGCCAGCAGGCGCTTCAGGTCGGTCTGCTGCAATGCGAACAGCACACCCAGCACCGCGCTGCCGCCACCGACCAGAACCAGGGTCACGCCGAAACCCCACTGTGGCGGGCCGAGCAGATCGAACACCACGCGCAGGAAGCCGTACAACGCCACCTTCAGCATCACCGCCGACATCAGCGCCGAGATGTGCGAGGGCGCGGCCGGATGCGCCTCGGGCAGCCACACGTGCAGCGGCGCCAGACCGGCCTTGGTGCCGAAACCCAGCAGCGCCAGCGCGAAAGCCACCGTTGCCCACAGCGCATCGGGATGCGTGGCGCGCATCACCGCGAAGGAAAAACTGCCGCTGGCCGCGGCCAGCACGCCGAAGGCCAGCAGGATCGCCAGTCCGGCCACGTGCGCCAGCAGCAGATACAAAAACGCGGCATGGCGGTGCTCGGCCTGCTCGTGCTGGAACGCCACCAGAAAATACGAGGCCAGCGACATCAGCTCCCACGCCACCATGAACAGGAAGGCATCCGCCGCCAGCAGCACGCCGAGCATGCCGACCACGAACAGGGCGGTGAACACGCCCAGCGCGGCCAGCGAGTCACGCCCGTTGCGAAACTCACGCGCGTAACCGGGGCCGTACACGGCCACTGCCAGCAGCACGGCGCCAAGGATCAGCAAAAACACCCCGGCCAGCGGATCAACTTGAACTTGCCACGGCAGCCACGGCAAGCCCAGCGGCAGTACCGCATGGTGCACACCGCCAAACCACAGCGCGTCGATGCCGGCGCCGAGGGCAGCCAGCGCGCACACGCCGAGCAGCGGAAAGCTCAGCCACGACAGCACCCGCGGCCAACGCGCCGCGGCGGGACTGACGGCCGCCGAAGCCAGCGCCGCGAGCACCGCGACGCCGGCCAGTGGCAGCGCGAGTGCGTCGAGCATCATGGCAAGGCAGGCTCCGACGTGGCTGGCTGCGACTTCAGGCGCACGCCACGTCCGCCGCCGCCGCTGGTCTGGCCCTCGCTGATCAGCTCGATCCCGCTGCGCTCCAGCGCTTCAATCAGCTTCATCAGCGAATCCACGGTGCCGCGCACAGTGCCGTCGCTGGCCTCCATGCGCTGGATGGTGGGCACCGACAAGCCGCACAGCTCGGCCAGTTGGCGCTGGTCGAGGCCCAGTAGCGCGCGCGCGGCGCGCAGTTGTGGTGCGGTTATCACGCATCAATCATGATGTTAAATACGGTAGAGATGATATTTCAAACATTATTCGTGCCGCAACTTCCAGCGCCAGCAACCGTGCGCATTTCATTGAAGTTTGCGCGCCACGCGCGCTTTCGGCGCGGCGAACCCCGAACCCCAGGCGGGGTGAAAATTCATCCAGGCGCATCGCACGCCTTGGCGGCGGCGTCGGCGGCTCCGACGGCGCTGCACGCCAGGATCGGGCAGCAGGCGCTGGAGATCGATTTTTGTCCGCCGCGCTCGGCAAGGCCGAGCCTGCCGAGCGTAAGCTGTCAAGGGTGATCTCGCGAGGGTTCGCGTGCTCAAAGGCCCTCGGTTCCGATGCCGAGCTTGGCCGGAATGATGCGTGCGCGCAGCGGATGCCACAGGGCACCGTGCCGGTTCGCCGCGCTCACGCTGGCGCACAAGGCTTCGGGCAGTGTCGAGTCCTTGTCGTGGGTGGTGGCGCCGTCACAGACGACGATCACGCCGGCACGCACGCGGCGATCGCGCAGGTGGCCGATGGCCAGGTCGACATACAGCGGCACGATGGTGGCGTCGACCACTTCCAGCACGATCGTCGCGGTTTCGGTGCCGACGCGGCGATCCGCGTCCTCGACCACCGCGCCGAGTGCCGCACCAAGTGCTTCAATTCCGACAGCAGCGAGATCCTGCATCCGTGGACACGCGATGCGAAACACCGCGCCGGAATAGCCGGGCGCATCGAGGGCCTCCACCTTGAATCCCGCCGCGGCGTCGGTACGCGTCGGAACCATCGCATCACCTCGTCGATCAGTACTCGTCAGCCTGATTGCAGACGCCGCGTGTTGGACGCAGCGAGCGGATCGACAGGATATTTCAGCCGCTCGGCGGCGCTGCAAAATTTCGTCAAGTTGTGCGGTGGCGCGCACATCCCGAGCACGCGCGTACGCCCATCGACCTGGCTGCCTTGCCGGCAAGCAAAGGAAGGTCTGAACAAGTTCAGACCTTCCCTAAGCCAGGGACGGCTTGTCCCAAACAGGCGAGTGCGGGGTCGACGCAGGGCTGCAGTGGCCGTGTTCGCGCCTGACCGCCCATCCGCCACCGGCGTGCAGCGGGTGTCGGCAAGACGCCTCGGCCTCCATGCCACGGCCAATTTCAACGGGCACGGGGACGGATTTCAACGAGCGCCAACGCCTGCCTTGCCTGGATTGAAGCACACGGCAAGGGATACGTTTTCCAAGGGCAAGATGAGGCGGTTCCCAGCGAACGCTGAACAAAACAATACATTTTCGTAATGCCGTGTCGATCAGGAAGTCAAAGCTGCTAGTGATTCATCCTGACGTATCGCGAAATGAAGGCTCCTCGGCGCTGGACGATTTCAAGCGAGTGCTTGGTTATGTCTGCACCCTGCGTAGCCGTTTTGGAAACTGCCGCCGCCGTTCACGACTGCAGCGAGCGGCGGCCGACAGTCCGCAGGTGACACCGATCTTGCCGGCATTCGGGAAAGATCACGTCCAACCAGGGCGCACGATGTCAACGATGCTCACCATCGAACGCAGGGTGCAGAGTATTTTGCTGGGGATGTTCGCGGCGCTGCTGGTCGCGATCGTGATGGCGTTTGCCTTCACACGCTACATGACCGCCACGGCGGGCTGGGTCAGTCATACCCATGCGGTCATGACCACCATCGAGACGACCAAGACCGATATCGCCCACGTGCTGTCTGATACGCGTGCCTATGTCATCACGGGAGACACCGCGTTTCTCGCCGTGAAAAAAAGAAAGATCGCCGATCTTCTTCAACAGCTCGCGCGGCTCCGTCGGATGACCTCGGACAACGCCACGGAGCAGGCGCATGTCCGCACGTTGACCGCGCTGGTCGGTGTCTGGCGCGCGCGGCTTGGCGATATTGAGCGTGCTCGGACCGTTCAGGGCTTTGCGGCCGCGGCGGCGCTGGTGCAAGAGCGCTACGCCGCGACGGCCTCCGAACCGATCCTCGGCGTTCTCGGTGACATGCATGCGGTGGAACAGCGGCTCCTGCAGCAGCGCCGCTCCAAAGAGGAGCGCTTGCGGCACATCGTCGTCGCGCTTTTCGTAGTGCTTGGATGTTTCGCGCTGATCCTGTCGCTGGTCGTCTATGGCCAGATCCGGCGACGCATGCGGCATTGGATCGAGGCCCAACATCAGCTCGAATATCTCAACAAGGATCTCGATCAGAAAACGCAGTCGCTGGAAGAGACCGTGCGCGACCTCGAGAGCTTCAGCTACTCCGTGTCCCATGACCTGCGCGCGCCGCTGCGGCATATCACCGGCTACGCCAGCATGCTGCTGGAAGACGCACCGGCGGGCCTCGACGCGGAAAGCACGCGGCATTTGCATGTGATCGCCGACAGCGCCCGGCACATGGGGGCGCTGATCGACGATCTGCTGGCCTTCTCGCGCCTCGGACGGAAGTCCATGGACGAGCAGCCGATCGACGTGCAGGGCCTTGTCGAAGGCGTCATCAACGAAATCTGCGGTGCGCGCAGCGACGGCGTTGCGTCGCCGGTGCGTCCCGTGGCGGCAGCGCTTCCGCCCTGCATCGGTGACCCCGCCCTGATCAGGCAGGTGTGGGTCAATCTGCTGTCGAACGCCATCAAGTACAGCGCGCCACGCGGTGTCGAAGCGCGCATCGAAGTCACCGGTGAGGCGAGTGAAGGCTGGACTCGCTACAGCGTCCGGGATAACGGCGTAGGCTTCGACATGCGTTATGCCGACAAGCTTTTCGGAGTTTTCCAGCGCCTGCATTCCCCGGAGCAGTTCGAGGGTACCGGCGTCGGCCTTGCCATCGTCCATCGGGTGGTGACGCGCCATGGGGGGCGCGTCAAAGCAGTCGGCGAGCCTGGCCACGGGGCCACATTTTCGTTCGAACTCCCCATCGCGGAGACCGCACCATGAATGACTATCAGAGCGTCGAAATCCTTTTGGTGGAGGACTCCCATGCCGATGCCGAGATGACCCAGCGCACGCTCAAGAAGCGCGGCATCGTCAACGACATCGCCTGGGTCAAGGATGGCGTCGAGGCGCTCGACTATCTGCGCTGCGAGGGCAGCTTTGCCGGGCGCAAGAACGGCAACCCCAGACTGGTTCTGCTCGACCTGAAGATGCCGCGCATGGATGGCCTGCAAGTGCTGAAGGCGATGCGCGAAGACGCGCGCACGCGGTGGATACCGGTGGTGATGATGACTTCATCGCGCGAGGAGGGAGATCTGCTCAAGAGCTACGCGCTGGGCGTCAACAGCTATATCGTCAAGCCGGTCGATTTCGAACAGTTCGCCGACACCGTCGCCCAGATCGGCATGTACTGGGTGCTGGCGAACCAGACGCCGGCACAGGCGCGGTGAGCCCAGGCTGCCACCATGGACATGTCCACCGCGAATGAACTGAGCGTCCTGTTTGTCGAGGACTCCGCGCTCGACATGGAACTGAGCCTGCATGAACTCAAAGGGCTCGGGCGCAAGCTGTCGGCGACCCGCGTGTCCGACGCGGACGCTCTTCGCGACGCACTGGACCGTTCGAGTCCCGACGTGATTCTCAGCGACTTTTCCATGCCCGGTTTCAGCGGCATGCATGCCTTGGAGATCGTGCGGGAGCTGGCACCGGAGATTCCATTCATCTTCGTGTCCGGCACAATCGGCGAAGAAGCCGCGATCGAGGCCTTGCAGCAGGGGGCAGCCGACTACGTGCTCAAGGAAAATCTGCGCCGCTTGCAGCCTGCCGTCGAACGGGCCCTGCGGACCGCCGCCGCCTGCCGGGAAATGCAAGGCATGCAGTGCGCCTTGCGCGAGAGCGAGGAGCGTTTTCGGACCATCGTGGAAACGACCGAGGACTGGGTCTGGGAGATGGACCTGCACTGCATCCACAACTATGTGAATAGCAGTGTGACGGAGATCCTCGGCTACTTGCCCGCCGAGGTCATGGGCCGCGATGCGCTGGAACTGATGCTTGACGAGGACCGCGCCGAGGTCGAGCGGATGTTGCCGAACCTGATGGCGGCGAAGAGGGGCTGGCATCGGTGGACGCTGCGCTGGCGTCATCGCGACGGCAGCATCCGGATCCTCGAGAGTACCGCCCATCCGGTGCTCGACCATGCGGGTGCGCTGATCGGCTATCGCGGCGTCGATCGCGACGTGACCGAACGCGTCCAGCAGGACGCCAAGATCCGGCAACTGGCGCGCATCCACGCCGTGCTGAGCGCCCTCGGCAACGCGGTTTTGCGTTCTCGTGACACGTCGGAGCTGCTCGACCTGTCCTGCCGATTGGCGGTCGCGCAGGGTGGATTCAAGGCGGCGGCGATCACGGCCCGCACGTCGGCGAACACGTTGACCATGACCAGCAGCTCCGGTGATCCGGCCATCCTGGCCCTGGTCGCACAACATGATCACCTGTCATTGGACCCGGCCGGTGTCAGTGAACCGCCCTTCATGCAGGCGATGCGGACGGCCTCGATGATCGTGACCCGCGATGGATCCGGCGCGGATGCGAGCGCCGGATGGCCCGCGGCGATGGCGCGTGCCGGCGTCGCCGCGCAGATATCGCTACCCATCGGCGCCGAAGCCTGGGGGGTCATGAGCCTGTTTGCCGGCACCCCCCAGACATTCGACGACGAAGAGATCGAACTGCTGCGACGGCTTACCGACGAAGTCGACTATGCGCGCGACTTCATCGACAAGAGCGAGCGACTGGAGTTCCTGGCCTACAACAACCCCACCACCAGCCTGCCCAATCGGACTGCCTTCCAGGATCTTCTCCTTTCCCGCCTGGAAAGCGGATCGCAAACGATCGCCATGATCGACATCGATCGCTTCCGCTACATCAATCGCACGCGCGGGCGACGTTTTGGCGACGCGCTCCTGCGCGAGGTCGGATCGCGCCTCAAGTCCCTCGTCCCCGAGGGTGCTCTCGTGGCGCACCCCGGCGATGACGCCTTCGTGCTTGCGTTCGCGCAGACCGGAACCGACGACGACGCCATCGGTGACATCGAAGCGCTGCTGCGCCGGTGCACGCAACGGCCCTTCATGATTCAAGGAGAGCAAGTCCATGCGCGGTTCCATTGCAGCGTGCTGATGGCGCCACTGCAAGCCCAGACCCCTGACGCCATCGAGCATGGGCTGGTCGCTGCGCTGGCCGAAGCCCAGTCGCTCGACCATCCGGTGCTGGCGTTCACGGAGGGGGCGCGTCAGCGCATGGCGCGGCGTGTCGAGATCGAACGTGACCTGCGACTCGCGCTGGGAAACAACGAGTTCGAACTTTATCTGCAGCCCAAGTACGGCGCGGTTTCCAGACAATTGACGGGCGCCGAGGTTTTGTTGCGGTGGCGGCATCCCACGCAGGGGCTGGTGTCACCCGCGGAGTTCATCCCGGTGCTGGAGGACACGGGGATGATCGTCGCGGTCGGTGCGTGGGTGCGCCAGGAAAGCCTGCGTATTACCCGGCGCTGGCAAGCTCGTGGCATGGGAACACGCCTGGCCGTCAATATCTCCGCGCGAGAATTGAGACAGGTGGACTTCATTGGCGATTACGAGGCCTTGTTGACCACTGCTGGCGATGGACGCGCTCTGGAAGTGGAGATCACCGAGAGTTTGTTGATGGATGACACCGAGCGCAGCATCTCGGTCTTGCAAAGGCTGCGCGCGCTCGGTTGCAGGATCGCGATCGACGACTTCGGCACCGGCTACTCGTCCCTGAGCTATCTCTCGCGGTTGCCGGCGGACGCGCTCAAGATCGATCAAAGCTTCGTCGACCGACTGGCGACCGACACGAGCACGTTGGCGCTGGTGAAAAACATCATCGAGCTGGCGCATTCCCTCGGGCTCACCGTCGTGGCCGAGGGCGTGGAGCATGAGGAACAGGCCAGGCTGCTACGCCGCATGGGCTGCGACGAGCTGCAGGGATTCCTGCTGGGGCGTCCGGTGCCCGTGGATGACTTCGAGCGCTCCGTTCTGGCCTGAATGTCGTTTTTCGGCCATACCGGCCATTCGCAAAGCCGATGGTTCCGCGTCATGGATTCCGAATCCAGACCCATGGTCAGGGTGACCACGGTCGGGCCCGAGACTCGGCGGCCTGAGCATACGCAATCGTAAAATGCTCTGTGGTCTTTCGCCGCAGGAAACCTGCAAAAATTGCGCACATCACATTTTTGATTTGATGGTGCGCGCGCGCCATAGGGATTGCCTAGCGGACGCGCCTCCAAGCTGAGCTTGCGAGGATTTCCTGGTGCGTTTCCACTGCATTTCCGGCCTGCCGCGTTCGGGCTCCACACTGCTGGCCGCGCTGCTGCGGCAGAACCCACGCTTCCACGCCGGCATGAGTGGCCCGGTGGCCGGCTTGGTCGGCAGCCTGCTCGGGGAAATGAGTGGGCGCAACGAGTTCTCGGTGTTCATCGACGACGCGCAGCGCCAGCGCGTGCTGCGCGGCGTCATCGAGAACTACTACGCCGACACGCCGGCGGAGGTGGTCTTCGATACCAGCCGCGCGTGGTGCGCGCGCATGGCGGTGCTGAAGACGCTGTATCCCGAGGCCAAGGTCATCGCCTGCGTGCGGCACATGCCGTGGATCATCGACAGCCTCGAGCGGCTGATCCGGCGTAATGCGTTGCAGCCGTCCTCGATCTTCAACTACACGCCGGGCGGCACGGTGTACTCGCGCGCCGAGGGCGTGGCCAACGGCGAGGGCATGGTCGGCTATGCCTACAACGCGCTGAAGGAGGCGTTCTTCGGCGAGGACAGCGCCAACCTGATGCTGCTGCAGTACGAGACGCTGACCGGCGATCCGGGCAAGGCGCTGGCCGCGCTCTACGCGTTCATCGGCGAGAAACCCTTCGAGCACGACTTCGCGCATATCGCCTTCGATGCCAGCGCCTTCGACCTCAAGGCCGGCACACCGGGACTGCACACCGTGCGACCCAAAGTGGGCGCGATCGAGCGCGAAACCATCCTGCCGCCGGACGTGTTCCGGCGTTTCGAGAACGACGCCTTCTGGCGCGACCCGGCGTTGAACAAGCGCGGCGTGCGCATCGTCTGAACCCTTTTCGCGTGCCCGGACGATCCGGCGCACGCTTTCATCGACTGTCATGACAAGAGAGTGATCGCATGAACCGTATTTACCGACTGGTCTGGAATCGCGCGCTGGGCGTGCTGCAAGTCGCTTCGGAATTGACCAAGGCCGTGCCGGGCGGCGCGGCGGGCAACGCGGCGCCACAGCGCCTGCGCCACTCGCGCCTGGCGCAGGCCTGTGCTGCCGCCTTGGCGCTGAGCCTGGGGGCGGTGGCATTCCCTGCGTGGGCCACACCCTCCACACCCTGCAACCCCAATACACCACCATCGGCGGGACAAACCTGTACCGGAGCCAGCGGTACTGCCGGCAGTAGCGGCACGTCCACTGCCGGCGGTGCCGGTGGCGCAGGCAGCACGCCGGGCAGCAACAACGGCGGTGCGGGTGGCTACGGCGCCAACGGCAGCGCAGGTCAGGGCGCCGCGGGCAGCGGCGGCGGCGGCGGCTTCGATGTGGTTGCATCCGGAGGCAGTGGAAATAGTGGCGGTGGCAGTGGCGGTTCCATTAGCGGTAGCGGTAGCGGTGGCGGTGGCGGCAGTTTGCAAACTCTAGGGCTGGGCGGCGGCGGCGGCGGCGCAGCCGGCTTGATCAACGGCGGTGGTGGTGGTGGCGGCGGCGGCGGCGGTCTGGGGCTGCTGCTGAGTGGTAGCGCCAGCAATGCGGGCACGATCAAGGGCGGCAGCGGCGGCAGCGGCGGCTTAGGCAGCGGCGGCATCGGCGGCGGCGGCGGCGGCGGCGGCGGCGCGGCCGTCTTGATGAACAGCAGCGGTGCAGCGCTCAGCAACCTCACGGGCGCGTTGATCTACGGCGGCAGTGGTGGCAGCCCTCCAGTAGGTGGGTCAGGTGGTGGCGGCGGTGCAGGGGTGTTGATCGCGGAGTCGGGCAGCCTCAGCAACAGCGGCCATATTACTGGGGGATCGGGAGGTGGTGGCACGGTTGACCTCGCGAGTGGTGGTGGCGGTGGTGCCGGCGTGGCGACGGGCGCGTATGCGATCACCGTGGACAATCAGACGGGGGGTCTGATCGCAGGCGGAACCGGCGGCAATTGCTATGACGCGTGCAGCAATGGCATTCAGGCGGGCACGGGTGGCAATGGGCTGGTGTCCGAAGGTGATCTCACCCTGACCAATGCCGGCACCCTGCAAGGCGGTAACGGCGGCAACGGCTTGTTCGCCATGGACAACGGCGGCAACGGGGGCGATGGTGCGCAACTGACGGCGGCGACCAGCGCCAGCAACCGTGGCAGCATCCTGGGAGGTAACGGGGGTGGGGGCGGCAGTGGTGCGATCGGCTATCAATACAACGGCGGCAACGGTGGTGCGGGCGGCGCGGGCTTGTGGCTGTTGAACACCACGTTCACCAACGTCGGCACGATCACCGGAGGCAATGGTGGCGCCGGTGGTGCTGCCGGCACGGGACACAGTGCGGGCGCCAACGGCGCGGGTGGCGAGGGCGTGATTGGTACCGGCGGCAGCACGGTGATCGACAGCGGCACGATCAGCGGCGGGATGTCGGGCGGCGGCAGCCCGACGCAAGCCGATGCCGTGCTGTTCAGCGGTGGCGGCAACACGCTGGAGCTGGAAGCCGGCTATACGCTGGTCGGCAACGTCATCAGCAGCAGCGGCACGACAAAGGGTGGCGACACCCTGGCTCTCGGTGGCAGCGCCAATGACAGCTTCAGCCTTGGCCAGATCGCCAGCACGGCGCCCACCAGCTACAGCGGCAGCACGCAGTTCTATGGCTTCGCCAACTATCTCAAGGAAGGCAGCAGCACCTGGACGCTGACGGGCACAGGCGCTAGCCAGAACTGGCAGGTGCAAGCCGGCACCCTGCAACTGGGTACCAGCGCGTTGGCAGCGACCCTGACGGGCGGCACGAACGGCTCGGCTACCGTTACCGTCGATGCCGGCGCGACTTTGTCTCTGGCGACCTCATCCAGCGCCAGCGGTTCGACGGGTGCTGCGGGCAGCAACGGCAGCAGCGGCAGCAGCGGCAGCAACGGCGGCAGCGGCAGCAGCGGCAGCAGCGGTGGTGCCGGTGTCACTGGCAGTGCGTTCACGGTGACCAACGGTGGAGTCATCACCGGCGGCACCGGCGGTGCCGGCGGCCTCGGTGGCATCGGCAGCATCCGCACCACCGGCGGCAACGGCGGCGACGGCGGCAACGGCGGTGCTGGTGTCGATGGCAGTGCGTTCACGCTGATCAACAGTGGGGTCATCACCGGCGGCACCGGTGGCACCGCCGGCACCGCCGGCACCGGTGGCACCGCCGGCACCGGCGGCATCGGCGGCAACGGTAGTGCCGGCGTCGACGGCAGTGCGTTCACGCTGACCAACAGCGGAACCATCACCGGCGGCACCGGCGGCATTGGCACCAACGGCCTCAACAGTGGCGGCACCGGCGGTGCCGGTGTGGTGTCCGCGGGCAATAGTATGGTGATCGACAGCGGCACCATTGCCGGCGGCATGGCCAATGATGGCTTTGGTGCGCAGGCGGACGCCATCGATTTCAGCGGTGGCGGCAACACGCTGGTGTTGGAAGCAGGTTCGGTAATAAACGGCAACGTGGTCAGCACCAGCGGGAGCACGAATGGTGGCGACACCTTGGCGCTGGGCGGCGATACCAACGCCAGTGGCGGTAACAGCTTCAACATGAGCGATGTCGATGCGACCTTGCCCGGCACTTACACCGCCACGCAGTACGTTGGCTTTGCGAACTTCCTCAAGGAAGGCAGCAGCACCTGGACGCTGACGGGTAATGGCAGCAGCAGCCAGAACTGGATGATCAGCGGCGGCACGCTGATCGGCAATAGCAGCAGCCTGATGGGCAATCTGACCTTCAACCCGGCCACGGGCGCCGCGACGCCGGAGGTCATCTTCAACCAGAGCGCCAACGGCACGTTTGCCGGCCTGATCTCCGGCAACGGCAATCTGCTGCTGAATGCCGCCAGCGGCGATGTCGGCCAATTGATCCTGACCGCCAACAACACCTACAGCGGCACGACAACGATTGAGGCCGGCACCTTGCAGGTGGGCAACGGGGGCAGCAGCGGATCACTGGGCAGCAACACCGGCGTGATCACCGACAACGGCACGCTGGCGTTTGACCTCTCCGGCACGACCACGCTGATGAACGTGATCGGCGGCAGCGGCAGCTTCGAGCAGATGGGCACGGGCACGACCATCCTCAATGGCGTCAACAGCTACACCGGCGGCACCACGGTCAGTGCCGGCACGCTGGAGATCGGCGATGCCACGCACGGCAATGCTTCGATTGCCGGTGATGTGACGGTCGACAGCGGCGGTACGCTGCGCGGCCACGGCACAATCGGCGGCAATGCGCTGATCGACAGCGGCGGCATCCTCGCCCCCGGCGGCAGCATCGGCACGCTGACGGTGGCCGGCAACCTGACGGCCGCACAAGGCAGCCTGCTGGATTATTCATTCGGCGCGCCGGCTGCATCCAACCCCTTCAGCAACTTCGGCACCGGCGACAGCGTGAGCGTCGGCGGCAATCTCAGCCTGAACGGCGCGACCTTGAACGTGACCGACGCCGGCGGCATGGGCGCGGGCTTGTACAACCTGTTCACCTACGGCGGTTCGCTGAGCGAAACCAATGGCGGCATCGCGCTGGGCACCACGCCCACGGGCAGCACGCTGAGCATCCAGAACCTCAGCAGCCAGAAGCAGATCAACCTGATCGACAGCACCGGGCTGACGCTGAACTTCTGGAACGCCAATGGCCAGGCCAGTGCCACGCAACTGGGTGGCGGCAGTGGGACGTGGTCGAACACGAATGCCGCGTGGACAGACGCCAACGCCGATGTGACCTTGGCGATGCAGCCACTGCCGGGCTTCGCCATCTTTGGCGGCACGCCGGGCACGGTGACGGTGGACGACAGCGCCGGCGCGGTCACGACCACCGGCATGCAGTTCGCCAGCAGCGGTTACACGCTTACCGGCAACACGCTGACCCTGGCCAGCAGCGGTGGTGCCGCGCCGATCCTCCGCGTCGGCGATGGCAACAGCGCCAGTGCAAGCTGGACGGCGACCATCGACAACGTGCTCGCTGGCAGCGCCGGGCTGGACAAGACCGACTACGGCACGCTGATTCTGGGTGGCAGCAACACCTATGCCGGCGGCACCACGATCAGCGGCGGCATGTTGCAGATCAGCTCGGATGTCAACCTGGGCGCGGCCAGCGGCGGGGTAACCCTGGACGGCGGCATCCTCGGCATCAGCGGCACGAGTGATACGACGACGGCGCGCAGCGTCACGCTGGGCAGCGCCGGCGGCGGCCTCGACATCGAGGATGCAGGCAACACCTTCACCTTGGCCTCGGCGCTGTCCGGCACGGGCGGCTTCGCCAAGCTGGGTGCGGGCAGCCTGATCCTGACGGGTGCCAACAGCTACAGCGGGGGTACCACGATCGCGCAAGGTTTGCTGCAGATCGGCAACGGTGGCGCGAGCGCCACGCTGGGCACCGGCAACGTACTGGACAACGGCGCACTGAGCTTCGACACCAGTGGCAGCAACACGCTGGCGGGCGTGCTCAGTGGCACAGGCAGCCTGGCGCAGATGGGCAGCGGCACCACGACCCTGACCGCCAACAACAGCTACAGCGGCACGACAATGATCGACGCCGGCACGCTGCAGGTGGGCAGTGGCGGCAGTAGCGGCAGCCTGGGCAGCAACACCAGCGCGATCACCGACAACGGCACGCTGGCGTTGGACCTCTCCGGCACGACCACGCTGATGAATGCGATCAGCGGCATCGGCAGCCTGACCCAGATGGGCAGCGGCACCACGATCCTGACCGGTGCCAACAGCTACAGCGGTACGACGACGATTGAGGCCGGCACCTTGCAGGTGGGCAACGGGGGCAGCAGCGGATCACTGGGCAGCAACACCGGCGCGATCACCGACAACGGCACGCTGGCGTTGGACCTCTCCGGCACGACCACGCTGATGAACGCGATCAGCGGCAGCGGCAGCTTGATCCAGATGGGCACGGGCACGACCATCCTCGATGGCCTCAACAGCTACAGCGGCGGCACCACGGTGAGTGCCGGTACGCTGGAGATCGGCGATGCCAACAGCCCGACGGCGGCGATTGCCGGCGACGTCAGCGTGGCCAGCGGCGCCACCCTGCGTGGCCATGGCACCATTGGCGGCAACGTGACCAACGCCGGCACGGTGATGCCGGGTGGCAGCATGGGCATCCTCACCATCAACGGCAATTACACACAATCCGCAGGCGCCACGCTGGCGCTAGGCGTCAGCCCGCAGACCGTGGCCGGAACCGGCTACAGCCAGTTGCAGGTGGGCGGCACAGCCAGTCTGGCGGGTGAATTGCTGATTGAACCGCTGGCCGGCAACTACAACGTCGGCAGCACGTACGATCTGCTGCATGCGGCGGGTGGCGTCTCGGGCACCTTTGCCAGCACTTTCAACAATCCGGCCTTCGCGGCCTACCTGACGCCCACCGTGAGCTACGCGGCAGACGACGTGACGCTGAAGCTCAATGCCAATCCAGCGGCCTTCAGCAGCAGCGTGCCGAACTTTGCCAGCACCAACAGTCTGGCGCTGGCCTCGACGTTCCAGACCGTTCTGGGCGGTGCCGGCAGCGCGCCGGGCATGGGCATGGGGCTGGGGCGCAAGGGCGCGTGGGTGCAGTACACCGGCGACAACGGCGGACTGGGTGGCACGCATCAAAGCACACGCATCGCGGCGCTGGGCTTTGGCGTGGCGCCCGAGCACGGCCTGGTCGTTGGCGGTGCGTTGACCGCCGACAACACCACCAGCTCGCAGGGCAACACGCGCGTGGACGGTCGGCCCAAGGCGGCGTTCGTGTACGCCATCGCGAATTACGGCAAGGTGCGTGCTGCGGTGAGTCTGGGCGCGGGCAGTCTGCGTGCGGACAGCACGCGCCTGATGCCGACCCTGGGTCTGGCCGCGAGCGCGCGCAGCACCGGCAGTTTCATCGGCTTCGCGGCGCGTGTGGATTCGCACTATGGCCTGGGTAACGGCGTGTTTGTCGAGCCCTACGCCAGCACCAGTTATGTGCACAGCCATTACGGCAGCACGACGGAGAGCGGCGCGGGCCTGCTGGATATCACCTACGGCGCATTCAACCAGACGCTGTGGCGCAACAGTGCGGGCGTGCGTCTGGGCCGCACGATTGCCTTGAGCGCGAGCACGCTGACACCCTGGGTGCAGGTGGGTGGCGAGGGCTTCACAGGCAATCGCAATCCGCTCAGCACCGAGATGATTGGTGCGCAAGCCATGCCGGTGAGTGGCACGGCCCTGCCGGGCGGCGCGTGGACCGCGGCGGCTGGACTGGACTGGCAAGGCCAAGGCCCGTGGCGCTTGAAACTGGCATGGCTGGGTGTGCACGGCCACCACTATCACAGCAATGGCGGCACGGTCCTGTTGCAGTACGTGTGGTGAGCGACTGAACAGACGGCATATGCGGCCCGGACTTTGCCGGGCCGCATCGATGAATCCATCGCAAGGGGACTTCACCACCACCCGGGCGACCGGCCGCTAGGGGCCGCACTGTGCCACTCGGACCACTCCGCCGCCAGTGCGGCCTCAACACCGGCGGCGCGGCCGGTGGCGGTCGGCTTGTTGGTGCGCGCCAAGAATTGAATGCATCGGGGCGATTTTGCGCGGCGGCGGCTGACCAGCCGCGGCTTGGCTCCAAGCATTTGCGATCAAGCGATTGCGCAGCAAGCGCATGGTCAGTGCCTTCGCGCACGCTTGGTCATTTTCCTTCCGTCGCGCAGCAACAAACCCGGAGCCGTCTTCTGGTCGTGAGCGCATGGCCCTCGCCGCCTGCCTGAAGCCACGCTGGGCGCTAGACCTGCTTGGGCGCAGCGTGGATGGTGAGGCGATGCATGATGTCGGGCACGCAGTTCCCCGGTGAACGCCCTGCGGAGTGTGATGTCGTGAGACGTGTGTGCGCCCCTCGAAGCCTCCTTTCGCAAACAGTTCGAGCAGCGCCGGCCAGCCCCCGTCAACGCCCTTGCGCATCGTCTCGCCCGCGGCCGCGCGCATGCGTTCGAAGTCCCGGCGCTCAAGCTTCTGGATTACCAGCTTCGCTGTTATGCAGCGCTTCCCGCCTTCGCGGGGATGACGGGAAGGAGTGGGTATTCCTGGCGCGCGCGCGATGCCGCGCCGGGGCCGCTGCGCGGCGTGCGCAGGGCGCCGCGCCACGCGTTCGTGCACGCGCGGCGCGGCGCGCCGATAATGACCGGCCTACCGCCTTCGCCGAGTGTCCCCGATGCACGAGTTTCTGCACCGCCTGCCCGCGTTCGCCGCCCAGCATGGTTTGCTGCTGGCGGCCTTCGCGGCCCTGATCCTGGCCCTGATCGTGACCGAGATCATGCGCCTGCGCCGCGGTTGGCAGGACGCCACGCCGGCCACGGTCACGCGCCTGCTCAATCGCGAGAGCGCGCTGCTGATCGATGTTTCGCCGCGCGCCGAGTACGACAAGGCGCACATCCCCGGCGCCAAGCACGTGGCCATGGACAAGTTCGATCCCGAACACAAGGATCTGGCCAAGCTCAAGGAGATGCCGGTGGTGGTGTGCTGCCGCAGCGGCATCACCTCGCAGCGCGCCGCCAAACGCCTGGTGCAGGCCGGTTTCAAGAATGTGCATAGTCTGGCGGGTGGCATCGCGGCCTGGCGTCAGGCCGATCTGCCGGTGGCCAAGGGCAAGAACTGAGCATGGGCATCTGGCGGACATCGCCGGATCTCGATGCACTCAATGCCGCCGCGCGTGGCACGCTGGCCGAGACGCTGGGAATCCGCCTCGCCGAGATCGGCGCGGATTTTCTGCGCGGCACCTTGCCGGTGGATGCGCGCACGTTGCAGCCGTTCGGCCTGCTGCACGGCGGTGCTTCCGCCGCGCTGGCCGAAACGTTGGGCAGCGTCGCCGCCAACCTGTGCTGCGCGCCGGGCACGCGCGCGGTCGGGCTGGAGCTCAACGCCAATCACCTGCGCGCGGTGCGCGCGGGCATGGTCACCGGCACCGCGCGGCCGTTGCATCTGGGCCGTGCCACGCAGGTCTGGGAGATCCGTATCGAGGACGCGGGCGGGCGCCTGAGCTGCGTGGCGCGGCTGACTTGCGCGGTGCTTGCGGAGCGCGCATCGAATCGCGACGCATGAGCCGTGAAGCACCCTACGCCGGGCTCGATCCCGAGCGCGTGCTGGATGCCGTGGATGCCGCGGGCCATGCCCCCGACGGACGCCTGCTGGCGCTGCCCAGCTACGAGAACCGCGTGTATCAGGTGGGCCTCGACGCTGGTGGTTTCGTGGTGGTCAAGTTTTATCGACCGGGGCGCTGGTCGGATGCGGCCATCGCCGAGGAGCATGATTTTGCCGCCGAACTGGCCGCCGCCGAACTGCCGGTGGTGGCGCCGCTGAGCTGCGCCGGGCACACGTTGCTGCGCCGTGGTGGATTTCGCTACACGCTGTATCCGCGCCGTGGCGGGCACGCGCCGGTGCTGGAATCCGCCGACACGCTGGCGTGGCTGGGACGCCTGCTGGCGCGCGTGCACGAGATCGGCGCGCGGCAGGCGTTTCGCGCGCGCGGCGCGCTCGACGTGGAAAGTTTTCTGCGTCAGCCGGCCGCGGCGGTGCTGGCCTCGGGCCTGCTGCCGGCACCGCGCGAGCGTGTCTATCGCGCCGCCATCGCGCGCCTGGATGCCGTGCTCGGCGCGCGTTTCGACGCCGTGGCGCCGCGCCGCCTGCGTCTGCATGGTGATTGCCACGCCGGCAACGTGTTGTGGGCCGAGTCCGGGCCGGCACTGGTCGATTTCGATGACGCACGCATGGGTCCGGCGGTGCAGGACTTGTGGATGCTGGCGACGGATGCCATCGCCATGGAGCAGTTGCTGGAAGGCTACGAGCAGATGCGTCCGTTCGATCGCGCCGAGCTGGCGCTGGTGCCGGCGTTGCGCGCGCTGCGCCAGGTGCACCACGCCGGCTGGATCGCGGCGCGCTGGCACGATCCGGCGTTTCCGCGCGCGTTTCCGTTCGCCGGCGAGGCACGCTGGTGGGACGAGCACCTCGCCGATCTCGAAGCGCTGATCGATTCGCTGGAATGAAGCGCCTGCTGTCCGCGGAGGACGCCAATGC